>JBFLWG010000001.1:0-46784 GCA_040757795.1 Hadarchaeota archaeon (SeqCode)
CAGTTTGCGCCCAAGATATCCATTTTGACCTTGGTCGGAGTCTTGCAGCTTACCTGAATCTGCTGCCCGCTGAACCTCAGCCTAACTTCGTTGTCGCTTGTGGTGAGATACAACCTGTTTTCGGCCCACCCGACGAAGTCCCCAGTGGCTGTGGTCAGAGAACCGTTGACGGTATAGGTCCCGTTCTCCTTCACCTTGATCTTCGCGACCACCACAAGGTATTCGTTTCCGGCTGCGCCGCCAGTGTCTTCCGCGTAATCGCCGTGGCCGCTGCTTTCTATGTAGGCGGCCGGCTCCTCAAAGTTATCGTAATTGTAATTCCCGGTTGTCGTGTAGGTGTCCTCGCCATTGATAAATGTCGTGCCACCGCCGACGGACGGAATCTCCCCCCACAACTGGAGCGTTACATTGTATGGTCCATTTTTCTGCTTGAGGCGTATTTGAGAACCGCTGAACTTCAGGGTTATTGTGTAGTTGTCCGCGCTGTTGTTTTCCAGCCAGTTGTCCGCTCCAGCAAATGATATGAAATTCCAACCGGTGTTGTCTTTCAGGTTCGCGCCTATGTGGTACATGCCCGATTTTCTAACGTTCAACTTCGCGTTGACCACCAGCCAGTCGTAAAGATTGTCGTTGTCGGAATCTATGTTTTCAGTCGTGTGCTGCCCTGAGACGAACGATGCGAATGGCGGGCTGAAGTTGTCGTACTTGTAAGGGGTCGTAATGGTGTAATCATCCGTGCCGATTGTTTCCCAGGTCTGGGTTTTTAGCCAGATGTTTACCTTGTAAGGGGCGTTTTCCAGAGAATTCCGGATTGCAGGGCCGCTGAAGAAGAGGTTTATTGTGTATGTGTCGCCGTTGTCCAAAGTTACGATATTTTCTGCCCATGTTATCCATTGCCAGTTGTTGTTGTGAAGGCTCCCGTTGATGATGTAGGTGCCCGACGTCATGGCCTGCACTTTGGCGGTCACGCGCAGATAGTCAAACTTCCCATCGTTGTCTGTGTCTATTCCCACATCGGTATGGTCTCCACGAATCAGAACAGCTGGCGACGGCTCGAACATGTCGTATTTGTACCCCAATATTGTGAGTGCATTGAAATTTTCGTCCCACCATTGGGTGCTCGGGTCGTTCACGTTCAGCTGCAGTTCATACTGATCGTTTTCCCACGACTGGTAAATCTGATAACCTGTAAACTTCAGCTCAACTTGGTAGGTCCCGGTGGTAGAGTAGTAGTTATCGGCCCAGGCCTCCGCAATCTTGTATGACCTGCTGGCGTTGAACAGGTCACCGTGGACATTGTACTGGCCAGGGCTGTACACCTCAATCTTGGCTTTCACAACCAGATAATCCAACTTTCCATCGTTGTCTGTGTCCCGATTTTCCGTGGTGTGCGGCTGTGAACCCGTGGTGCTGATTTCCACCGGGGGGTTCTGGAAACTTGACCATTGATAGGGCTGTGTCCAGGAGTTGTCAGTGTTTATCAAAGTATTAAAATTATCTTCAATCCGCACATCAATGAAATATGGGCCGCTGCCCTTGTTGCTGTAAATCCTGCGGCCGTCAAAAGATATTGTTACAATGTTGTCGGCAGACGAGAGATTTCTAGTGTTTTCTCTTATGTCTATGTTAAACCTGTTCGGATTGTTCCAGCTGTCTGACCAAAGTTCTGCGTGGACTTTGTAGCTGCCGGAGACTTTCACTTTTGTTTCGACGGTCAATATCAAGTTCTCATTTTCAGGGTCAGAGTCCCCGTTATACGGTGAGGCAGACATTGAAAAGATTTTCACGGGGAGGACCTCGAAATTTTCGTAATAGTAGGGGTAGTTTATGAAATAATCAAAACGATCGACGAACATGTTGGAGTTGTTGTCCACAGATATTTCCGCAAAGTATGGGCCGTTTTCTCCAAAATCATTAATGTAACGCCCGTCGAAGTCCACAAAAGTAGTATTGGTACCAACGTTTATCCAGACCGTGCTATCGAACGATGTTATTTTTCTGCGGTTGTCCACGTTCTCGTTATCGTACAAATCCGCGCGCACTTTGTAGTTGTCAGACTTTTTGGCTTCAATCGGGACCGTTAGCCTCAGATAATCCTGCAAATTGTCCTGCAAATTGTCGGTATTCAGAACGCTGTCGGTGACTCCCTGCAAGATTTTCGCTGACACGACAGCTGTGTTCTCCGAACGCGTGAAAGTAGAAAAAACGTTGTCAATGGTTGTCACAACCCACGTGTAGTCCTGCCTAGAAGGTGCCGGAAGCGCCGGAGGTCTAGCATAGAACTTGAATGGCGGGCTCCACTGACCAGTGCCGACCGAGGCGCTCGGACTGCTGTAACGAATGTTTTCTCCATCGTAGCCCTGCCATTGCCAGCCAGCTGGAGTGCTATTCTCGGAAAAATTGGAAAATCCGGACGGCACTCTTATGATGATGTTTTCTACATTGTCCGGCCCGTTGTTCAAAAATTGGACAGTTATGATGTTATCTTTGTTTTCAAGAAGCGTGTCCGGTTGGATGATGTCCTGCCCGCCAGTACTGTGGACCGCCGCCGCCATAGGGGAAAACAGCAGGGTTAAGACTAGAAACAGCGCGAATGCTGCTGGCACTTTTTTTATGGAATCTTTGCCCATGTCATGCCTCCAAATTGCAATTCCTATAGGCCGGGAGTCAGTAAAAGTGTAGCCTGGAACCGGCCGTTTCATTGCCTGAAACGGTAAAAAGCCATTTATTTGTTTGCGCAAGCTCTATTGGTGGCCCATGCGGCTAAAAACAGCTTTGCCAGGGGTGCTTCTGGCCCTTCTGCTGGTCCCTGCGGCAGGGGCGCAGACGCAGTTCCAGATAAACTGGTCCGATTCCGGTGTCGAGATTACAGATAACTCTGGAAAAGAAAACATTGCGATGGAATACACGATACTGCAGCAGAGCGAGAATTTGGGTGACACCATCGAGATATGGGGGCCAATTTCCGGTGTCAGCGCCCGAGACTCCACAGGGGCCCTGACGCACTCAGACAACATCTCAGAAAACTGGTCCAAGGTGACATTCTACTTCCGGAGCGGGCTGACAGCAGGGGACCGCTCGGCCGTGACAATTGAGTTCACAAAAGCTGTCACGTCGGCGGAAAATGGAAAATCGTACACTGTTGGGTACAGGTGGAGCAGGGCGCCGCTGACTTCCCGCACCATAGCCAAACTTCCCAGAAACAGCGCGCTGCTTGGCACGGAAGTCACTCCATCATCTGTATACACATATGACGGCGTCCTTAATGTCAGGTGGTTCAAGGTTTTGGAGAACTCTTTCAAAAGCTGGGTAACTTTCGAAAAAAGCGTCACCCCCCCGACCGAAAACACGCCGACGTCGCCAATCCCGACCGGAGGCGAGGTGCCCATCTCCGTGCTGATGGCGATGGTAATAGTGTCACTCGTGCTCTCCGGGTTGATAATCTACAAGGCCAGGCCGCCACGGCAGCCAGTCACGGTGCCCGAAAAGCAGCCAGCATCCCCAGAGGAGGTGAGGAAAATACTGTCGCTTCTAACCGACAACGAGCGGGCTGTTGCCAACCAGCTTCTGAAGCAGGACGACATGGCGCAGAAGGTTTTGTGCGAGAAGACCGGCATCCCCAAGGCCACGATGTCGCGCACGATAAAAAGCCTAGAAGCTAAGAAAATCGTCAGGCAGACCGGGCACGGCGCCTGGAAGAGGGTACGCCTGACCAGATGGGCGAAGCAGTGGAAGTCGGATTGACCCTTTGCTCACGGGATTATCTCGCAACCGTTGTACTTAGTGAACTTGAAATCTTCAGGCGAGACCGCTCCTTCGGCGAGGAGCCTCCTCATCCTCGGCAGCTGCTCGGCCACTGAATCGGCGAGATTGCGAACGGTGCCGCAGACAATCCTGTATTCTTCATCGCTCCACCTCTTGAAGACGTTAGAGTAAAGGCACCGACCCCCGCAGAGTTCAAACATGCCGCAACTTGGACATGGTTCTTCAACAGGGACTCTGCTCAACTTCGTGGGGTTCGCGCTGGATATATGGCCTAAATAAAATTTCTTCATCCCCCACATTACCGGACAGGGGACTATGTTTCCGTCGGTCTGGATTGCGTAATTTGCCCAGCCGGCGCCGCAGCGGAGAAGGCTTCCCTTGCCTTCCAAAAGTGACTGGGCTATCCCCAAGAAAGGGTAAATTTTCAGAACTTTGCCATCGTTCTCCATCCTGTCCACCCAGAAATTAGCGAGCTTGCGGACGCCCGGGTTGTAGCTCTCCTCCGCCCACCTCCTGAAATCTCTGTCGCTGAAGTCGTCCCAAAATCCCGCGTTGAGCTGCCAGTGCACCGAAGAAAAACTGAACTCGCTGTTGTCCAGCAACCACGCCACCTGCTTGTAGATGTCGGTCTGCTCCATCGCCGTCATCCTGGCGATAATTTCCCCCTTGAACCCTCCCTCCTTCACCTGTTTCAGGTTCTCAACGACCTTTCTGAGGGTTCCTTTTCCCCTGTAAAGGTCCGTAAGTTCCTCATCACCGTCGACCGAAACAGCGATCGTGTGCAACCTGTTGGTGTACTCTGGGCCTAGGTGGTCGAGAAGCATGCCGTTCGTTTGGACCAAAAAACGCTTGACTCTCACACTGTCCATTATTTTTTTCATATCTTCCGCGCAAAGCAATGGTTCTCCACCGTAGAAAATCAAGGAGCAATCCGGGTCCTGCCTGCAGAAGCTGTCCAAATTTTCAATATCGTAGTTCACTTTATCAGGTAACTGGTAATCAATTTGGCCATGCGTAACGAAGCTGAAATCCTTGGCCGCCTCCCCAAAACAGTATTTGCACTGGAGATTGCATTGGGTCGTCAGTATCAAGTGAAAAAACATGCCATCACTGGACTGCGCTAACGGCCGGGCCTGCGATTTTTGACCATGCCGTATTTCAACTTTGCTGTGAGGAGAAGAGAGAGAAGAAGCATGTTTGCGCTGTTCCACAGGATCACCGAGGCCAAACCTAGCAAGATACCATAACTCAGCCAGCATGTTACGCCTGCCAAGACCAGAACTGTGAACGGGAGGCTTATCTCGCGCGCGCTCTTGAGCCTCCAGACGCGAACCACTTGGGGGATGTACCCGAGAGCCACGATTGCGCCCGCCACCAGGCCTAGAAGTTCTACCTCTGACATTTGTTCTCACAACAACTTGTTTTGTTCCAGATAAAAGTTGGGCACTGTCATCGGCCATGCTGCAATTGTTAAAAATTCTTGTCCAAAAGTGACTTGACTTTGCTGACTACTTTTTCCACTTCTTCCTCCCTTTTTTCAAAGTCGGCGTTTTCGTTTTCCACAATCAGGACGGGAATCTTGACGTGCTTCTGCAGCTCCCTGTAATCGTCGCGCGCGTATGTTTTCTCCATTTCTTCCCTAGAAACAAGGTGGGAGTCCAGCCCTCGCTCGCGCTCCTCCTGCACCCGCCGGACGTTGCGCGCCCAGCATGTGTCGAATGAAGCGTTTATGTAAATTATCAAAGAATTTTTCAGGACCTCGGGGCTGAATCCCTTGAACGCACGGACATAGCTGTCCCGCGAGAACTCGATGAAAAGAAGGCGGTCGGGGCGCTGGAACTCCTGGGCCTGCTTGTCGAGCCCTTTTATGAGATCGTCCCACACGGTGTCGTCGGTGACCTTAAGCCCGCCGCCCGGGGCCGGGCGCGAGCGCTTGT
Source organism: Hadarchaeota archaeon (SeqCode) (assembly GCA_040757795.1). GTDB lineage: Archaea > Hadarchaeota > Hadarchaeia > Hadarchaeales > Hadarchaeaceae > DYTO01. Next base: position 5,703 of record JBFLWG010000001.1, read on the forward strand.
GCTTGGTGTCCGTGTCAAAAATGTTCTTGAGAATCGGAAAGTCGTCTATCCTCTTGAACTCTCCCTTGAACCCGCTGTCCCGGAGCTTTTTTTCAATTGTCCGAAAGACGGCCGACTTCCCGCATCCTGGCCTGCCGAGCAGAAAGATGTTGGGCAAGACTTCACCCTAGTATCCGGCGCAAAAATTCATTCTCGCCGCGCATGATCTCGTTCCGGCGCAATATCTGCTCCTTCGTCTTGACCGCGGTCTCGACCACTATAAGCTCGGCGCCTTTTTCCTTCACAAGCTGCGCGTAGCGGATCAGGTTGTCCCTCTTGAGGAGCCCGACCTCCTCCTGCAGAGGCGGGTGGAAAAGCTTCTTGACCGGGACATAGTCGTTCAGGTGGAGCTCCTTGAACATGCCGTCGGGGATTTTCTTGATCACATCCTCGGGAGGGTCTGGGACCGGCCTGCCTACATCGGCTCGGGTGAACCAGTGGCCTATGTCAAGGTTAAAGTAAATCTTCACGCCGTTCTGCCTGACCTCGTCTATCACGCTGCAGACGTCCTCCGGCTCGAAGAATGCCCCGTCGAACGCCGTGTTGTTCTCTAGATGGAAGGCGATTCCCTTTGAGGACGCGAGGCTCCCCAGCTCTATCATGCTCTTCACAAGGCTTGACCTAATCATGTCATAGTACTTGCCGGCGGCGTGATAGAAAGGCACGACCCCGGGATGGATTATGCAGTTCTTGCACCCTATCCCCGCGGCGAACTCGAGGTACTTCTTGTGGAGCTCGACAGACGCCTTGCGGTCCTCGTTGTATGGGGCGCAGACGCTTCCGCCGACGTAAGTGTATGGGTGGTGGAGGGAAAGTGTTATTCCGGACTTCTTTGCCGCCTCCTTGGCTTTTTTCTTTTGCTCTTCGGTGAAGCCCAAGTAGGGGTTGGGGACGGCGCCGTCCAGCTCCACGTGGTCCAAGCCCTGCCTTTTGGCCTCCTCAACCTGCCCGGCTATGTCTCCTTTCGCGGGGACCTGCACCGTGGCGTCCATGTCCGCCACCGTGATCTCTCCGGCCTCTAGCTTTCTCTGGTCATCCGGGCTCAGGTAGCCAAAGTACAGCAAGTTTGTAAAGTCCCTCCCGAGCTTCATATTCTCAAAGTGAGTCTGAACTGGGTTTTAATAGCCTTCCGAGTGGGCGGCATGGCGGCAAAACTTTTGATACCTCGCAGGAAGGATATGGCGGGAATGATGTCAAAAGCTGCCTGCTCTCTGGCCATCGCGGCGATTTTTATCCTGGCTGCCATGCCTATAGCCGGCGCTCAGGTGGCGCCTGTTGAAGATGAGATAACTTACGATTTCACGTCCCCGGAAAATTTGAAGCTCAGCATTCGTTCTTACTATTACGATGAGTTTCTGGTCCAAGATGTCTACTGGAGGGCCAGAATAGACCTGCTGAGATACATAGAAGAAATAGAGAACTCCAACAAGGACTCCTGGTGGAGAATCGATAACATAGACATCAGGTTCGAAAACTTCATGTTTGACGCGTTCCCTCTGACACAGAACCTAGCGATAACAGGCCGCATCCGTCTTGACAACACCAGCGACAACATTCCCAAGCTATCGGTCAAAAAAATTGTTGAAGGAAGGAATGGGACAGTCACGCTAAAGTTCCCGGCCGGTTACCTCTCGCTTGGAGACCCCCAGCCGAATGAGAGGCGCAGAGAGAACAGCCGCGATGTCTTGACGTACGGCTTTGAAAACTACATTGAGCTTACCGCTTTTTTCAGTCGTGAAAATTCCGGTCTCGGCAAGGCATATTTTGGACACAAGAGCGGCGGCGACATCTTGCTCCTGACCCCGTTTGTCGGGATTGCTGTCCTGACGGTTCTCAGGGTGGTTCTGGTGAAGAAGCGGGAGAAAAGTGGCGCCGCAAAATTCCTCAAGTCCAAATTCATCGGGCTGGTCGTGGCCCTGAACGGCCTTTTTCTGCTGGCCGTCGGGGCCGTCAGGCTTAGCGTCCTCAGCACCGTGCCATTTTTCTTCGGGGCGCTGGTCCTTCTGCTGGCCATCGACCCCGGAACGATTTTCAACTTGTTCCTGAAGGCAAGGGCGAATCTGGACCCAAGCAAGCCTGCCCACCACTTCCTGGTTTTGACCTACCTGAACATTTTGTGGCCGCTGGTAGCCCTTCTCGCGATGGTTTTGGCCAACGTGGAGTTCCGGAGGGCTTTCAACCTTGTCATGTCGTGGCATGAGAATTGGTCCCTCATCCCCTTCCTGCTTGTGCTGCTCTCCCTTGCTTTTCTTGTGAAGGTTGGGTTCAGCTTTTCGCTCCACAGGAGAAAGCGCACGGCCAAGCTCAGGGAGAACGTCATTACCCTTGTGGGCAAACTGAGTCTGGCGAAGAAAAGAAAGCCGCGCAAGGACTTGCTCCTTGGATTTTCCGGAGCGCTGGTTCTTTTCGCCGCGTCTGCCGTCGCCGTCCTTGTCTTTGGCAGGGTTTCAGTCTACGGCGGAATCTTGAGTGGGCCCGGGGTGGTCGGCGCGGCGGTGATAGCAGTTTGCGGCGGCTTCGGGAGCGAATTTCTTTTCAGGTGTTTGCTACAGCCAAAGTTCGGCATTGCGCTGACATCCATCCTGTTCGGGGTCTTCTACAGCGTCTACGGTTTCTTTCCCAATGTCGTCTTGGCGGCGATGGCCGGCGTTCTGCTCGGCTGGATTTACAGCAAAAGACGGAACATCTGGGGGCCGGCGATTGCCCACTCCGCCTTCCTCTTCCTTTTCCTGATGTTACTAATTTGACCGCGAGTTGCCCCAAACTTATTAAGCCGCCTGCTTCATCAAAAAGTGGTGGTATGAAAGTAGTTCTGGCATACTCCGGAGGTCTGGACACGTCTGTGGTGGTCCACCTTCTTCAGGACAAGTGGCATGCTGATGTCGTGACCGTCTCCGTGGACGTCGGGCAGAACCAGAAGGAGCTTAAGGAAATTGGCGAAAAAGCAGAAAAGCTCGGCGTGATAAAGCATGTCCATATCGACGCGAAAAAGGAATTTGTTGAGAACTACCTGTTCCCCAGCATAAAGGCCAACGGAGTATACGAGGGCTACCCGCTCTCCACTGCCTTGGCCCGGTACCCTATTGCGGCCGCGACCGTCAAGGTGGCAAAGAAGGTGAAGGCCGATGCCGTGGCCCACGGATGCACTGGGAAGGGCAACGACCAGTTCAGGTTCGACACGACGATCTCAACGCTCGCCCCGAACATGAAGATAATCGCGCCCGTCAGGGAGCTGAACCTTGACAGAAAGTGGGAGATTGATTACGCCAAAAAGCACGGGATTCCAGTCCCTGTGGACCTGAGCAGGCCGTACAGCATCGACGAGAACATGTGGGGGCGCTCGATAGAGGGCGGTGTGCTGGAGAACCCAGAGCAGGCCCCGCCCGAAGACATTTATGAATGGACAAAGTCGCCCGAAAGCGCGCCGGCGAAGCCAAGGGTTGTGAAGATAGACTTCAAGAACGGCTTGCCTGTGGGTCTGGACGGGGCGAAGATGGAAGGAATGAAGCTCATCAGCAGGATGAATCACCTGGCCGGGGAGCACGGGGTCGGCAGGATAGACATCATGGAAGACAGGGTGCTCGGGCTGAAAGCCAGGGAGAACTACGAGGCGCCCGCCGCAACCGTCATCCTCCAGGCCCACAAGGCCATCGAGCAGCTTGTTCTGACGAAGCAGGAGCTGGCATTCAAGGCTGTCGTCGACCAGATGTGGGCCGACCTGGCATACAGCGGGCTGTGGTTCGACCCGTTGAGGGAGGACTTGGACGCGTTCGTAAACTCCACCCAGAAGAGGGTGACGGGGAAGGTCGGCATCGAGCTCAACCGAGGCTTTTCCCGCGTGGTCATGAGGGGCTCCCCATTCACCCTTTACGACGAGGAGCTGGTGTCGTTCGAGAAGTTCGGGTTCGACCAGAGGGACGCCGCCGGGATGATAAAGTTCCACGCCCTGCAGGGGAAGATCCTGCGGAAGAGGAAGGGTGCCTGATGCTCCGCCGAGGGAGGTTCGGGGGAGGGAAGGATCCCCTAGCTGAAGAATACACCTCCTCGATGAAGGCTGACCCGCGTATTTTCCACCAGGTTGTACAGGTCAACATGGCCCACGTGATGATGCTGGCCGAGAGGGGGATAATCCCGGCCAAGGACGCTTCGGCGATCCTGAAGGCTCTTCTCGAGCTCCACGGAAAGAAGATGCATGAGCTGGAGCTGAAGCCTGAGCTTGAGGACATCCACATGGTGGTGGAGAAGTTCGTTAGCGACGCCGCCGGGGAGGAGGCCGGGGGCAGGATGCACACTGCCAAAAGCAGGAACGACCAGGTCTCGACCGCAATCAGGATGGCACTGAGGATGGAGCTGGTTGAAGTGGAGGAGCAAGCCCTGGGGCTGGTGAAGGTTCTGATGCAGCTGGCCGACAAGAACATCAACACCATCATGCCTGGCTACACGCACACCCAGATTGCCCAGCCGACCACTTTCGCCCACTGGCTGGCCGCACACGCGTTCGCTTTTCTCAGGGACGCTGGCAGGCTTGAAAGGGCGTACGAGTCGGCGAACTCATGCCCTCTGGGGGCCTGCGCCTTCGCCGGCACCAGCTTCCCGACAGACAGGGTGAGGGTCTCCAACATGCTCGGGTTCAGGCGGGCGATGGAAAACACTATGGACTCTGTCGGGTCGCGCGACTTTACCCTCGAAGCCATGGGCGCTCTGGCAATCGCCGCAACAAACCTTAGCAGGCTGGCGGCCGAGCTGATCCTATGGAGCACCCCCGAGTTCAACCTGATCTCGATGCCGGACGAGTTCTCGGCAACCAGCAGCATCATGCCACAGAAGAAGAACGCGGAGGTGGCGGAGATAGCCAGGGCGAAGGCAGGTGCGGCAATGGGGAACCTCGCGGCCGGGCTCGCTTTGATGAAGGCTCTGCCCCATGCCTACAACTTGGACTTCCAGGAGCTCACGCCCCTTCTCTGGAGCTCTGTGGACGGGGTGAAGGAGACCTTTGCCGTGATGGCAAAGCTTATGGAGAAGGTCGCGCCGAACAAGGAAATCATGAGGAGGAGGGCCGAGGAGGGATTTTCAACCGCGACAGAGCTTGCAGACCTTCTCGTGAAGGGGGCGGGGCTGCCGTTCAGGAGCGCCCACGCGGTTGTCGGGAAGCTTGTGGCGGACGCGATTGAAGCAGGAAAAGGCATCGGGGATATCGGGGTTGAGGAACTCAAAGCCGCGTCGAAAGAGGTTTTGGAGAAAGAAATCAAGCTGGAGCCCTCGGAGCTCAAGGCGGCGCTAGACCCGGCGGAGTGCGTCAGGGCGAGGACTCTGCCGGGCGGTCCGGCGCCGAAGGCCATGCAGGCGCAGGTGGGGGAGATCAGGAGCCAGCTCAAGTATCTGGAGAAGACCATCAGCGCCAGGAGGAAGGCGCTGCAGAAAGTCGAGACGAAGCTTCTGAAGGAAGCCAGGGGGAAGGCAAAGTGATAAAAGTCTCTATCATCGGGGCCTCCGGCTACACAGGAGGCGAGCTCCTCCGGCTGCTGTCGACCCACCCTGAAGCAGAGGTGGAAGGAGTCTACGGCTTCAGCAGCATAGGAAAATCATTGCTGGACGTTCACCCACACCTCCGAGGAATTTATGACTTAGCGATCGCCGAGCCAGACTTTGGCAAGATAGGGAAGCAGGCCGACCTTGTCTTCGTGGCCGCGCCGCACGGGGTGGCCATGAAGTTCGTGCCGAAGCTGCTCGAGGGCGGGGCCAGGGTGGTCGACCTCGGCGCCGACTACCGGCTTGAGGATGTCAAGGTGTTCGAGAAGTACTACACAAAGCATGAGAGCCCCGGCGTGAAGGGAGTCTATGGGCTGCCAGAGCTGCACCGCGATGAGATAAAGAAGGCCAAGCTGGTCGCGAACCCGGGCTGCTTCCCGGTGGCCGCCATCCTAAGCCTGGCGCCTCTCGTCAAGGGGGGGCTGGTGGACCTGGACCACATCGTCATAGACTCAAAGACCGGGACATCTGGCGCGGGGGGGACGCCGAGCGAGAGGACACACCACCCGGTGGCCGGGTCGAACGTCCAGGCCTACGCCGCGACCACGCACAGGCACACACCTGAGATAAATCAGGAACTGGGGAAGCTGGCTGGCAGAAGTATCACGGCCCATTTCACGCCCCACCTCATCCCGATTGTCAGGGGGATTCTCTCGACGGCGCACGTTTTCATGAGGAAGGAGATGGATTTGAAGTCGCTGCTGGGGATTTACAGGGAATTCTACTCGGGGGAGCCTTTCGTGAGGGTGGTGGATGGGCTGCCCCAGATAAACTTCGTGGTGGGCTCGAACTACTGCGACGTGGGGCTGGAGCTCGCGGCCCAGGGCGGCAGGCTGGTGGCGGTCGCGGCAATAGACAACCTTGTGAAGGGAGCGGCCGGGCAGGCGGTCCAGAATATGAATGTGATGTTCGGGTTTGATGAGCGGGCCGGGCTCGGGGGTCCGCCGCTCAGGCCCTGACCGTGCTTATTCAGCCTCGGCCTTCCTCCTGAACAACCTATCCAAAAACTCTTTCAGACGCTGCTTGATGGTCCTTTCGCTTTCGGCCTCCGCCATGAGCTCGATTTCTTCTTTCGCTGGCTTCAGGAAGGAGATGAAAACCATCCCGGCCAGGAACCCCGTGATGTGGACCCAGTAGCCGACGCCCTTGAGGACGACCACGCCCTGGGCGACCTCCATCCCCTCGAACCCCTTCAGCAGCTGGTAGGAAAGGTAGGCGAGGGAAAACGGCCAGATGGGCACCGGGATGAGGAAGAGGATGAAAAACACCACGAGGTATGTCGAGACTATTGTGGAGAGGGCCGCCCAGCCCGGCAGGAAGAGCGCGATTAGTGGCCAAATCAGGATTATCAGGTAGCCGAGGGGGCCCGTCTGCCAGGGGTAAGCCAAGTAGGCCGCGCCGATTATCCCTGAGATTGCGGCGGAGGCCCCGACCATCGGGACGTCGTAACCCGGGCTTATGGCGGTGGTGAGCAGCAGTGCCGTCACGTGGGTCGCGAAGTAAAGCAGGAGAAACCTGCCGAATCCTATTTTTCTCTCCAGGATGAAGCCGAACACCAGCAGCGATATCATGTTCCCGAGTAGATGGACCAAGTTCACGTGGATGAAGGCGGACGCCAGCACGGACGGGATGGCCTCGCCGCGGGCCAGCGCCGCCGGCCTGAAGCCGTAGTCCTGGGCGGCCTGCGAGAGGAGCCCTCCGCCCTGGAGCAGCAGGAAGACTATCACGTTCGCCGCAGTTAGGATCAGGGTCGCCATGGGGATGGATCTGACCACCCGCAGTATCGACGTCAGCTGATGCTTAAGCCTGGCCTTCATCAAAACTACTTTGGGCCTCTGCAATTAACGGTTGCTTACGAGACTTTCGCGCCGGCCGCTCAGGTGAACCTGAAGCTCTGGACCATATTTTCAAACTCCATCTCAAGATTGCGGAAATCTCCCATTTTGTACACCTGGGTGGGGGCATATTGCGGATTTACGGAAGGATCCAAGTAAGGTGCCGTGAAAACCAAAGCGTGAAAGTACCCTCCTTTCGATGCAACTTTCGCCTTGACATTTCCAACGATGTAATCTGGATAAGGTTTAAAGCAAATGTTTGCGGCGGACTCCAAGGCGTTTTCTCCTCCAAGCTGGCCCAACTGCGTGGAAATGTCTCCCAAAGTGAAATGTGTGGCAGAATACACTTCCAATGTGGCGTTCTCTACTTGTAAAGCAAAACTCTCAGGCGACGCGTTTTCTTCTGCTCTTTGTGTAATCACAAACAAGTAACCTCCGTAGACGCTGTTTGGGTAATCTTTCTCAAACACCGTGAACAACGTTGAGCCGGGATAGTCCCTTTCATAACTTCCAGCCCTCCGCCACATCGAACGTGAAACCCCAAGTTGGTTTGGAGTAAACACTTGAAGCTGCTGAAATCTGCCGTACCGCCGGGATTGTTAGAACCAGAACCACCACGATTATTCCTATGATTAACGCGAGCACAAGATACGGCTTGATATTGCGCTGCTTTAGGTCATAATATTCTGTGGAGAGAAGGTACTGATTCACGGATACTCCAAACAATGTTTTGAAAACCGTGTAATTAGCTTAACTGATTAATGGGGTGTTGGACCACTCTCCGCCGCCTTTTCCGGCCCCTTCGGCCTCAGCAGCAGATAAGCGGGAATTCCAACCAGCCCCAAAAGGCTGGCCAAGACCCCGCCCGCCAGAGCCTGAACGCTCATCCAGTAAAGCCCTATGCCGAGCTGGAGTACTATCCATGTGACGAGAAACGGGAGCAGCGGCACTTCCGTGTCTGGAGACAAAACAAATGTGACGACGGGCGGAGCAAATGACACGGTCAGGTAAGTGACGACTGTTCCAAACGTTGCCACTGACCCAAAAAATGCAAAATATGCCATCGAGGGGAAGACCAGCAGAAGCGCGGGGAGCAGCGAAATCCCATCACTTTTGCAGGCGAGAAGGCAAGCCCAGGCAACACCTGACACTGCAGCGAGCGCCCCGAACGCAAGATAAGGCGCGCCCGGGATTAACACTAGCGCAATTGCAGAAGCGGTCAGGCCCGAGATGATGTAGACTGCGAAAGACTTCACCGGGCCGACCTTCCGCTCGAGAAGCGCCGCTAGGACGAAAAGGTAAAGTGTGCTGAGCCCTTGCACCACAACCTCAAGAGTGCCGGGAAGTGGAAACATGACGACGATTATTAAGTTGGCTATTGCAAGCCCCAGAGCGGCGATTGGGAACCCCTTTATTCTGTTCAAGTCGACCACAACTAAACTTTTGGTAAGTGTATTTAGCTTTCTCTGAAGAGAACTTGTAACCCCCGAGCAATTAACTTCCAATCACCGGGATTTTGGCTTCCGCCTCCGGCACCTTTTTCGGACCCTTTGGCCTCAGCAGCAAGTACAGCAAGACGCCTGCTAGGAGTCCTGAAAGGTGCGCCCAGATTCCGCCCGCAAGGTATCCCAAGTTTGTGTAAAAGAGCCCCGCCCCCAGCTGGAACACCATCCATGTTATGAGGAAGGGAAGGAGAATCACTGTGGTGAAGGGGGCCATCACAAAGGTAAGAAGCGGTATTGCTGTGGAAAAGAAGAGGTAAATACCAATAGTCGCTGCTGTCGCTGGAAATGCAGCCGAAACCATCCACGTCAGACCCGGTAAGACCATCATTAGGGCGAACCCTAACGGGATTCTGTCGAACAGGCTGGAAAAAAAGCACGCTCCAGCGACGCCTGATATGGCGGCCGACGCCCCGTACATTACAACATTGGATCCCCACGCTAGGGAAAGGACGAACGCCACGGCGGCGATGTGTGACACAAAGTAGATGATAAGAAATTTTACCGGACCTATTTTTCGCTCGAGAAGGTAACCCATTACAAAAAGAGCCAACATGTTGCCCGAAAGATGCCAAAAGTCGGCGTGCATGAAAAAGGAGGTCAGCAAAGTGTGCAGGTTTTGGCCCCGGGCAACATCGTATGGAGTGAGCCCATAATCATTAATCGCCTGGTCAAGAGGCCCGGCTACACTAAATGCTGTAAAAATCAAAACGTTAACGCCAATCAATGCCAGTGTCGCCACCGGTCACGGCCCTGGGTATTCCCGCTTCAGTAGAACAGCTCCAACGGCAAATGAAGCTAGAATGATGAACAGGTCGATATAGGTGGCAAGCTCTTCGATATTCGGCCCTTGCAATAAAAAGAAGCTCCACAAAATTCCGGCAATCATCAATGATGCCACAATTGCTATGATTATTTCTGTTAAAGGCAACTTCTGCTTTTTTTGTTTCGTTGTTTGTTTGGTTAATCCACCGCAAAATGGAAAATTCTGAAGCATTTACTCACAATTATCCTGTCTCTTGGCGAGTATTATAATTCCCCTCAAAAACAACATTTAAGAAAGCTGCGCCCATTTGGAATTTGAGCAGATGATAACCGTCCTGGAAGGTGGAATAACTGAAGTCCCCGGGTTCAAGGCCGCCGGAGTCAGAGCTGGCATAAAGAAGCGCGGCCTAGACATCATGCTTCTGGTCTCCGAAGACGGCCCCGTCACGGCCGCGGGAGCATTCACCACCAACCGTGTTCAGGGCGCCCCTGTCACCGTCACCAAAGAGCACCTGAAGAAGGGAAAGCTCGGGGCGATAGTGGCCAACTCCGGGATATCCAACGCATACACAGGAAAGAGGGGCCTCAGGGATGCCTACAGGATGGCGCAGGTCGCCGCTCGGCTACTCAAGATTAGGGCCGCAAACGTCGGCGTCGCCTCGACCGGCCTGATCGGCGCCTACATGCCGATGAAAAGGGTGGAGGCGGGAATCAAGGCGGCGGCAAACGAGCTTTCAAACTCGCGGGAGGCCAGCCTCAACGCCGTGAAGGCGATAATGACGACCGATACAATTCCAAAAGAAGTAGCGCTCCGGGTGGACCTTGATGACGGAACCACCGCGACAATTGCTGGTATAGCGAAAGGCGCCGGCATGATTTCCCCAAAAATGAAGACTGCGACAATGCTAGCCTTTGTTGTAACAGACGTCTCGATAACCTCCGACGCCATGAAGGCTATGCTGCAGAGGGCGATCGACAAGAGCTTCAACATGGTCAACATCGACAACGACACGAGCACGAGCGATATGGTGTTGGTGATAGCCAACGGGCGGGCGAAGAACCGCCGCATAACACTAGACCGCATGGACAGGCAGTTCCAGGCCGGCTTCGAACACGCCCTCACCGAACTTGCCTGGATGATAGCCGGCGACGGGGAGGGGGCAACGCGCCTGATTGAGGTGCAGGTCTCTGGGGCCCGCAACGTCGGGGAGGCTAGGATGGCAGCGAGGGCTGTGGCAGGCTCAAACCTCGTCAAGTCCGCGGTGTTCGGCAAGGACCCCAACTGGGGAAGGGTGGTGGCGGCCCTCGGCTACTCAGGGGCAGTCTTCGACTCCAAGGACCTCAGCCTGGAGCTTGAGGGCGAGCGGGGTAGCGTGGAGCTGGTGCACAGGGGGAAGCCGGCCCCGAAGAGGGCGCTGGCGAGGGGCAGAGACATCATGAAGAGCAAGGAGATAGAAATCATAGTCAATCTGGGCGCCGGGAAGGCCTCGGCCACCGCCTGGGGCTGCGACCTTACCTATGACTATGTCAGGATAAATTCCCGTTATACTACGTAGTTGTCACCCCAAACCCTTGTGCTGGCGAAATCTAGCAAACTATCATATGGTTGAATTAACGGGCACCGCAATATGGCATGAAAAGGTTAACAATACAAAAACGACACATTTAAATATACGTATTGTTAATTGTATTGTGATACTTGTGGTCTCAATACACAGAAAAAAAATCAAAGGGCACTCGTACCCCTATTTGGTGAAATCAGTGCGCCTGCCGAATGGTAAAATAGTAACAATAAACAAAATGTTGGACAAAAAAGAAAAAGTGATGAGTCCAGAAGCGTTGGAAAGAATTTACAGGAATTATTTCGTAGAAAAAGAGAAAGAGTTGTACAAAAAATTCGCCGAGTCAAATCTCAAGAAATCATATATTTTTGCATCCGGCGAAATAGCAAAATTAGAGGAAATCAGAGTATCGTATAAACATTTGATCAACAGGCTCTCAAAAAATCAACTCAAAGATATCTTCGACAGGTTCACCGTTAATTTCACATACAACTCCAACGCGATAGAAGGCAACTCTCTCACTTTGAAAGACGTTGCGATAGTTATGTTTGAAAATGGCATTGTAAAAAGCCGGGATTTACGCGAGATATACGAAACTAGGAATTCCAGGAAGGTTGTTGACTCAATATTGCACAGAAAATACAAAATTACACACGAAGACACCATCAAGATGCACAAAATGCTGATGAGGGACATTGACGAAAGAACTGGATATAAACAGCTCCCTAACGTACTGCTCAGTTTTGACCGCGAGATACAGACAACAAGGCCCGAAGACGTGAAAAAAGAAATGGGCAATTTAATAAAATGGTATGAAAAAAACAGTGCCAAAATGCATCCCCTCGAACTCGCCACAATCTTTCACGGCCGGTTTGAAAAAATACACCCGTTTGAAGACGGCAATGGAAGGGTTGGGCGGTTTTTGATAAACGTTATTCTTGTCAATAATGGCTACCCACCGTTAATCGTGAGAAAAACGGTTAGAGAATCATATATCTCCGCTCTTCAGGCATTTGATGGGGGGTATCAAGATAAATTGAAACGATTCATGCTTGAAAAATTCAAAGATACGTACGCTAAATTTTTTGAAGTATACGTTAAATACATGTAATCACACCAACCCTGCCAGCAGAGTTGCTTAGGTGACAAAAAGCTGGGAGACATACTCACAGTACTGCGGGAGTTTGTCAGGATAAATTCCAAATACACGACCTGAGTGTCAAATTTAATAACATGCAACGCGTGGAGTCTTTTGTGGTGGAATGCAGGAACGCGCAAAGGTGATGCTGGAGGCGCTCCCCTTCATCAGGGAGTTCCACGGTAAGGTCATAGTCATCAAGATAGGTGGGAGCATAATGGGAGAAGAGAAGCTTCTTGACTCCCTCCTCCAGGACGTTGTCCTCCTCAACCTGTTCGGGATGAAGACGGTGCTGGTCCACGGCGGCGGGCCCGAGATAAGCGAGGAGATGAAGAAGATGGGAGTGAAGCCGAAGTTCATCGAGGGGCTGCGCGTCACCGACGAGCAGACGATGGAGATCCTGCACGAGCAGCTGGCCGGGAAGATAAACAAGCAGGTGGTGCTTGGGATAAATCACCACGGCGGGAAGGCATTCGGGATTTCTGGCATGGATGGGAGCCTCATCCGCGCGCGCAAGCTCCTTTACAAGACCACCACCAGCAAGGGGAAGGAGGTCGAGATAGACCTCGGGCTTGTCGGTGAGGTGGAGAGGATAGACCCGAGCATCATCGGCAACCTGGTCAAGGCCGGCTGCATCCCTGTGATCGCTCCCATAGGGATAGACTCTGAAGGGCACAGCCTCAACATAAACGCCGACACTGTCGCCGCGGAGATTGCCGTGGCCATGCACGCGAAGAAGCTTGTGCTGATCACCGACGTGCTGGGGGTCATGCGCGACCCCAACGATGAAAAAACCCTGATCTCGGCCATGACGACGGGGGAGGCGCAAAAGCTCATCCAAGAAGGAGTGATCAAGAAGGGGATGATCCCAAAGATAGAGGCCTGCCTCAGGGCGGTGCATAGTGGCGTTGACCGCGCCCACATCCTGAAGGGCACGGCCCCGCACGTACTGCTGCTGGAGCTCCTGACAGAGAGCGGCGTCGGCACAATGATTGAGCGGGGAAAGTAGATGGAAGCCGAGAAGCTTACCGAACGCTACATCGCGCGGACATACAAGCGCCAGCCGCTGACGCTGGTGAAGGGGCGGGGGATGTATGTCTGGGACACGCGAGGGAAGAAGTACTTGGACTTTGTCGGAGGGATAGCCGTCTGCGCTCTTGGCCACTCGCACCCTGCGCTGGTGAAAGCAATTTCAAACCAGGCGGGAAAGCTAATTCACACTTCCAACCTTTACTACATACAGAAGCAGGCGGAACTGGCGGAGCTTCTGGCCACCGTGACGCCGGCCGAGATAGGAAAGTTCTTCTTCTGCAATTCGGGCGCCGAGGCGAACGAGGGCGCTCTGAAGCTCGCAGTCAAGCATACCAAGAGATCACGCATAGTCGCGATGATGGGCTCCTTCCACGGCCGGACGGCTCTGACGGTGGGGGCCACCTGGAAGGCCCAGTACCATGAGCCGTACAGGGCGATCATCCCCGAGGCGATATCATTCATAAGATACAACAACCTCGGCGCCGCTGAAAGCGCCATTGACGATGACACCGCCGCGGTGATAGTCGAGCCTGTGCAGGGCGAGAGCGGCGTCAACATCCCGTCTGACGATTACCTGCCTGGGCTGCGGAAAATATGCGACGAGCGGGGCGCACTCCTGATCTGCGACGAGGTCCAGACTGGGGTGGGCCGCACGGGCAAATGGTTCGCATGCCAGAACTGGAAGGTCGGGCCGGACATAATGACGATGGCCAAGGCCCTAGGGGGCGGCTTCCCGATAGGGTGCATGGGGGCGAAGGAAAGAATCATGGATGCTTTCACTCCCGGCGACCACGCTTCCACATTCGGCGGGAACCCTCTCGCGTGCTCGGCGGCGATCGCCACCATCAAGACAATGAAGAAGCTGAAGCTGCCGGAAAAGGCCGCATGGACGGGGGAATACTTCATGAAGAGGCTGGTGGAGCTGGAGCAAAGGCACAACTGCGTGGAGGATGTCAGGGGGCTGGGGCTGATAATCGGGATGGAGCTCGATGACAAGGGCAAGGCCGAGAAGGCCGTGGAGCTGGCGCGGGCGCGGGGGTTCCTGATAAACTGCACTGCTGACAAGGTCCTGAGGTTCGTCCCGCCGCTGATCGTGGAGCGGCCTCAAATAGACAGGCTTATAGCGGCCCTTGACGGCATCCTGACGGAGGTGGAAAAGTGAAGGTCGGGCATGTGCTCAGCATCCAAGACTTGAGCGGCGCCGAGATTGAAAAGGTCCTTGACCTTTCGGACAAACTCAAGAAGGAAGTAAAGGCGGGAAAACCGCGCGAGCTGCTCCACGGCAAAACCCTTGGGATGATTTTCGCCAAGCCATCGACGCGCACAAGGGTGAGCTTCGAGACTGGAATGACTCAGCTGGGAGGCCACGCGCTTTACCTCGGCATGAACGACCTCCAGCTGGGCCGGGGCGAGACAATAGCCGACACTTCCAGGACTTTATCTAGATACGTGGACGCTGTGATGGCCAGGCTCTTCGCGCACAGGGACATCGAGGAGCTTGCGAAATATTCTTCTGTCCCAGTCATTAACGGCCTCACCAACCTCCACCACCCCTGCCAGACGCTCGCCGACCTCATGACCATCCGCGAGAAACTTGGGAAATTGAAAATCGTGGACGTGTCCTGGGTGGGCGACGGGAACAACGTGTGCAACTCGCTGATGCTGGGCTGCTCTCTGGTCGGGGCAAACTTCCGCGCGGCCTGCCCGAAAGGCTACGGGCCTCCGGAGGATGTCGTGGCGCAAGCCGTGAAAAATTCCAAAAAATCCGGAGCCAAGATTGAAATCTTGAACGACCCTGAAAAGGCCGTGAACGGGGCAGACGTCATTTACACAGATGTGTGGGTGTCGATGGGGCAGGAAAAAGAATCTGAACAGAAGATGAAAGTCTTCAGACCTTACCAGGTGAACGCCGGACTCGTGAAGCTGGCCAAACCAAATGTAATAGTCATGCACTGCCTGCCTGCTCACCGCGGGCTCGAGATAACGGACGAGGTGATCGACGGGCCCCACTCAGTCGTCTGGGACCAGGCCGAGAACAGGATGCACTCGCAAAAGGGGCTTATTGTGCACCTCCTGGCCAAAAAGTAATGTTTTTTATACCGGAGGAAAATCTGGAGATGAGAGGATGAGGCTGCTTGTGGCTCTTGGCGGGAACGCGATAAAGCAGGCGAAGGAGACGGGCACCACCCTTGAGCAATTCATCAACTGCAAGAAGACGGCCGTGCTCCTGGCGAAGGTGGTCAAACGCATGGGGCCAAACGACAGGCTGATCATCACCCACGGCAACGGCCCGCAGGTGGGCAACCTGGCCGTGCAGCAGGACTTGGCAAAAGCGGCGATTCCTCCTCAGGACCTTGACATCCTCGGGGCGATGACGCAGGGCCAAATAGGTTACATGCTCGTGCAGATGCTTGACAACCAGATGAAGGACCTCGGAGTCAACAGGCCTGCGATTTCGGTGGTCAACAGAGTGCAGGTGAGCAAGAACGACCCAGAGTTCACGGGGGAGAATGCATCAAAGCCGGTTGGGAACTTCCTCGCGGAGGAAGAGGCCAAAGAAGTGAAGGCCAAACACCCGGAGTACATCTTCAAGAAGGTCAAGCCTGGAGAGGGCAAGGTTTGGAGGCGGGTGGTCCCGTCGCCAGACCCTATTATCAACGTCGAGGCCGAAGCCATAAGGAAGCTGGTGGACGCGGGCGTCATAGTCGTCGCCTCCGGCGGCGGCGGCATCCCCGTTGTGCTTGATCCTGACGGCCACAACCGCGGCGTCGAGGCTGTCATAGACAAGGACCTGGCGGGGGAGAAGCTGGCCGAGGTCGTGAACGCCGACACTTTCCTGATCCTTTCGGACGTGGAGAAAGTAAAGCTGAACTTCGGGAAACCTAACGAGAAGGGCATCGACCGCATGACCGTCTCAGAGGCCGAGAAGTACCTGAAGGAGGGCCACTTCCTCGCGGGAAGCATGGGGCCGAAGGTCAAGGCCTGCATCAGGTTCGTCAAGTGGGGCGGGAAGAGGGCAATCATCTCAGCGCTTGACAAGGTCACGGAGGCCCTCGACGGGAAGACGGGGACCGAGATAATTCCGGGGTAGCCTATGCTGTCCGAAGAAGAGGGGCTGACGGCGTTTCTGATTATGGTTCCTTTGTCTGCAATCCTGTTTATCTTGGCGCTCGCAAGCTATTTGCTGGTCAGAGGTTTGACTGGGATGTTATTTGCCGCCCTTTTTATAACTACATGGTTTCTCATCGTGGGGGCGCTCGCGAAGCGCCGCGTGTGACCCGTTTTATATCCTAGCTGCCGGTTAGAATTGTGATAACATGCGAGGTAAAGGCCCGATGCCCCGTTTCATGGAAATCCACATCTGGAAGGCCCTTGAGCTGATAGGAAAGCACAACCGGGTCGGGCGCAAGCGGCTGGTCGAGAAGCTCGGCGTCGGCGAGGGCAGCACCAGAACCATCTTGAACAAGCTCAAAGCCAAACGCCTGGTCACCTCTTCCAAGGGCGGGCATTCAATCACTGAAAAAGGGCGGAAGCTTCTGAAAACCGCCCCGCATTTTTTGAGGGTGGACGCCGGAGACCTGACGGTCGGGAAGTTCGACGTGGCCACGACCATCAAGGGGGCCGCCAAAAGGGTAAAGTTGGGTCTGGAGCAGAGAGACGAAGCCATCAAGGCCGGGGCGGACGGGGCCACAGTGCTGGTTTTTTCCGGTGGAAAGCTCAGGTTTCCGGACAGCTCCACGGAAGTGAAAGGTCAGGTGGCGGCGGGTCTTGTAAATACCCTTCGCCCGAAGGATGGAGACGCCGTGGTGATCGGCTCGGGAGGCACGGCTGGCCTTGCCGAGGACGGTGCCAGGGCCGCCGCGGCGAGCCTCACCAGGAAGCCTTGAGGATCTCGAGGTTGTCGCCGTCCCTGATCTGGTAGTCCTGCATCCCCACGGGCGGCTCCGCGCCATTGACCTTGTAAACCCAGCTCTGCTGCACTCCGCCGACTTTTGTAATGATCGAGGAGCCGAAGCTGGGGTAATATGTCGTCTCAAGGCTGGCCGCCCTCAGCAGGACATCAAAAGGAGTCATCCCTTTGTAGACTGTGACCTGCGTGTTTATGCCGAGATTGTCGATTCTCAGGTTCACTCTTATGTTCTCTCCGTACACAAACTGCTCCACCTGCCTCGTGATTCCGCCGGTCACGGCATAACCTCCCGCGAATGAGAGGAATCCAGCCACCGCGACCAATGCCACGGCTTGTGTCAACGCAAGTTCCTTCAACTTTTCACCTCCATTGGCTGCTTTTCACAGATGTCTTGACTGCGACCGAGACGGGTACCCTCACCCTTACAAGCGCCTTCCCCAACCCCACCATAGGCGGGATGAAAATCAGCGACGAAAGGTGGTAGAGAGTGAACGGGATTTGGCCAAGGAAGGCCGCCCACAATGACATCCCGGTCGTCAGGGAGTGGCCAAAAAGGCCCGTCCAGACGTCAAACGCGATTATCGCGACAGCGCCAGTGAGCATTGTGCGCCCGAGCAACTTGCTTGTCCTGTCAAACGGGGAGAGCCTGTTCCTCAGCCCTATGAACCAGCAGAGGGCGAGGCCCGACCAGGTGAAGATGTAAATCGGGAGCGGGCCCCAGAAGGCGAGGTCAATGACAATGACCGTGACGAGGGCGACGAGGCCGAAGTACCTGGTGAGCCACCTGCCAAAGCGGCCGGAGCCCAAGGGTAGGGAAAATGAGCCTATCACGACAAGGGCAGGGATCACCAGCTCAAAGTTCGGGTATGTTACGCCGCCGAGGTATAAGAGCTTGCTCAGCGCCATGAGCAGGGCTCCCAGTACCACGAATATCTTTATCCTTCTCGCCAGCACCCGGCTTGACTCGGATCTCAGCTTCATCAAAGTTGGATGGTATGTCCAACATATAAAAGTTCCGAAAAACCAAGCCCAACATCAAATATTCAGTGTTCATTGCCTGGTCAAAACTAACTGGTTGAGCTCCGTGTATATTCTCTGTGTACGCAATCGTTTCGGTGACTTCATCTCCCAACCACAATCGCTGCGTCTGTAATGTAACAATTTGCCACGCGATTAAACCAGCTTTTCGTAAAGCTTCACGTATTCCTTCGCGATCTTTTCCCACGAGAAGTTTCTGACGACGTAGTTCCTAGCGTTCTTGCCCCAAGTCTCTTTGTTGTCCGCGGCCTTCTCAAGCCCGGCCGCCAGCACATCAACCGACTTGGCGTCCACCCTCAGACCAGCCTTGCCGTTTATCTCGTCCTTTATCACTTCTTTGAGCCCGCCCACGTCGCCTACCACCACGGGCTTCGCGCAGGCCATTGCCTCCAGGGCCACGATGCCGAAAGCCTCCTCCAAGGAAGGGGAACAGCTGATGTCGCACGCTTTGTAGAGCATTGCAACGTCCTGCCTCATGTCAGCATTTTGGATTACCACCTTGTGCCTCATCTTGTCGGGCATTTCCTCCCTGATTTTTACGAGTTCATCATATGTGTAACCGTCGAACCCCATGATTGCTAGGGAGTAATCCGGGTGGGACTTGTGAAAAATCTTGAACGCCTCCAACAGGTTCTTGTGGTTTTTCTCCCAAACGAACCGCCCCGTGGAAAGGATGAACGGCTTGGTTATCCCGTACTTGTGAATGACTTTCTCCATCTCCTTGTGATCCTTTTGGGTGGGCGGGGAATAGGTTGCGGTGTCGACGCCGTTGTGTATCACTTTGACCTTGCTCTTGGGGAGGTCGTAGGCCTTGATAACCGACTCGGCGGTGGCGTTCGAAACGCAGTGGACAACGTCGGCTTCCTTGCAGCCCTGGGCCTCGAAGAAAAGCCTCCTGTCGATGGCGTGGACCCTTGAGCGGAGGTCGGCTGAAAATCCGTACTCTTCGGCGACTTTAAGGATGTCGAGGTAGTTGGCGGGCGGCCTCGGGACACTCATGTGAACGGAAAAAACTGCTGGGACATCCGAGTGCTGCTTTATTATCGGGATGGCCTTGGCCGTGAGCCAGTCGTGACAGTGGAGGATGAGTGTTTCGGGCTCCATCAGGTGCAGAGTTGGAAGGAGCCGCTCGTGGGCCACCGCTGAGACGAAATCCAGGGCGTCAACCAGGTCCTGCGAGCCCTCCGCCACCCTGAACATCCTATCGTCGGGGCTCCTCTGGCGCTCCAATGGGATGGCGTTGACGTGGACGTTCCTCTTGTAGTCAAAGCTGATCGTCTTCGTTCCAGCCGTCGCCCGGACAAAAATAGTACTGTCGTAAGGAACGTGGGGGTAAAGGCTCGTCACAACCACGTCGAGGCCCCCGGTGTAAAGGACATGGGGGACGGCCGCTTGAAATCCCAGACCCACCACAAGCAGCTTCGGCTTGTGATTTTCTTTGTTCCCCCTCGGCTTGGCTTTTCCTTCCGATTTTGCTTGGGCCGCGACCTTGCTGACTCTTTTCATCGTTTCAATCCACTTTCCAATCTCGTTAAATAACTTTTGCTCAGGCTCTTAAACATCACGCTGCGCCAGATTTTTGAACTAATGCGCCGTACCTATGGTTTTAACAGTAAAAGACGAAAACTAAGCTCGGTAGCCCCGTGGTGTAGATCCGTTCTGAACAGACGGAGCACAATGGTCAAGCATCCGGGCCTTTGGAGCCCGTGACGTCGGTTCGAATCCGACCGGGGCTACCACTCGATTGCCTCACAATTCCTGAAACACACATCTAAAACAGTACAAGGCCGCTCAGCTCGGCCAGGTTGCCGGCCCGTTCTATCGGGAGGTCAGAGAAGTACTGGTAGCTCCTCGGGTCACTTTTGGCGATTACAAAAAGGGAATAATTTCCTGCCTCCCTCACGGAGCTGTATTTTTCTGGAACTTCCCCCACGATCTTGAGGACGCCCGTGGAGTCGATGCTGGCCGTTACGACCGCGCCCTGATTTACAATGTTGGGGGTCCTGTTCTCCGCAGCGTTGATCGAGGCCACCATCAGCACGGCCGCGGCAGCGCTGGCAGACGGCCCGGCAATTGTCGTCAGGGGGCCGATGTTGTCTATTGAAACCACTATGTCAACGGTGTTCAGGTTCCTGCCTGTGTAAAGGCTGGCCGCTGCCCTGGCATCCCTGGCAGCCTGCTGCGTGTCCTCGTTCTCATAAGGCGGGACCTCTATCAGGAGGCGGCCGCTCCCTGACCTGACCTCCACGCTCAGGTTGGCAAGCTGCCCCCGTCCCGTGCTCTTGTCCACGCCGACTATCGTGATTGAACGGGTGTATGAAGAGTCGCCGGAAAGCTGGAGGGCCGGGTAACCCTGTATCCAGATTGCGGCGACCGTCAACCCCAACAGCATCCCCAAGGTGAAAGAGATCGCGAGCAGGGGCGTGACGATGTCTTTCTTCTTCTTGCGCGCCATTTTCCACACCAGATATAGAAAACCTCTCAACTTTATAGGCTTGGCCCAAAGGTAATGTGGTGAAGCTTACGACATCCGCGCAAGAAAAAATCTCTCAAAGACTCGGCCAGAAGGTGTTCATAACTGGGGTGGCCGGGTTCATAGGTGGCCACCTTAGCGAAAGACTGCTGAAGATGGGCTTGGAAGTCTCGGGAATAGACAACCTCTCGAACGGGCTGGAAGACAACATCTCCGCGGCGATGGGCAGCTCAAAATTCAAGCTCCTTCGCGGAGACATCATGAACCCGCGGGACCTCTCCAACTGTTGCAGGGGGGTCAGCACAATCGTCCACCTCGCGGCGCAGCCGAGCGTGGCGAAGTCCGTCGAGAACCCACTCTGGGACTTTGAACAGAACGTTGCCGCAACGCTCAGGGCTCTCGAGGAGGCCAGGAGGAACGACGCAGCTTTCATCTTCGCCAGCTCCTCGACTGTCTACGGGGAGGCCTCGCTGCCGACCCCAGAGGACCACCCGCTCAAGCCGATATCCAACTACGGGGCGGCAAAAGTCGCGGGGGAGATCTACTGCGGCGCCTACTCCCACCTCTACGGGATTGATACAGTGTCTCTGAGGTTTTACAACATCTACGGGCCGCGCGGCAGGAAGGGCGTGATGTTCGACCTCCTGAGGAAGCTCCAGAACAACAACCTCAAGCTGGAAGTGCTTGGGACGGGGGCCCAAGAGAAGGACTATATCCACATAGACGACGCCCTCGACGCCCTGCTCATCGCCGTTGGCAAGGGGAAGATGAAGGGCGAGAGCTACAACGTCGGGTCTGGCGAGAGCTACAACGTGAAGCAGCTCGTCAAGATAATCCTGGACAAGCTCGGGCTTGAGGGCAGGACCAAGGTTTTCTACAAGGGCGGGCTCTCATGGCCTGGCGACGTGCAGAAGACCCGCGCCGACATCTCACGGATCATGAAGCTGGGGTTCTCGCCGAACGTCAGCATCGAGGAAGGACTGCACAAGTTCATGAAGTGGTATGAAGGGGAGTACGGGGAAATTTTGAGCTGAGATTCATCTTCCTGCTTTGATTTCCTCTATCTGGCTCGTGAACTTCCTGTAAGCCTCAGTGGCCTTCAGCTTCTCGACGTCCCTCTTGTAAAGGTCGTCTTTCATCTTCCTTCCAACTTGGGCCTCCCACTCTTCGAAGGATATGCCCTGGTCTTTCTGGCCCTTGTCCCGGTACCACTCAGGGATGACGTTGAAAGCGCAGAATGGAATCACCCTGCTGTCGGTCATGGTGTAGTGGATGCAGCACCGTTTCACCCTCTCGATATCGTAGTTGTACAGGTCCATGAAATGCATCATGCCGATGAAAAGCGACTTCATGTGGAACTGCCCGACCGCGCCGTAGTCGTGCTTTACAAAAGCGTTGAAGATTATTTTGTCCACGTCCAGGTTTTTCGGCTTTTTCTTCTTGTCAATGAACTTCCCGATGTTGTAAAGCAGCTTCGTCCCGACGAGGAGCTTGCTCTTCCCGCCCTTGAGCTCCTGAGTCTTTTCGCCCAGGTACTCCAAGAGACCCTCAACATCTATGAACCTTGTCAAGGGCACCAGCCTGCCGTCGTCCTCAAACACATATGTGGCCGCCCCGCAAGCGAAGTGGCTGCTGAGGTCGTACATCGGCTTGCCAGTCAAGGCTTCCACGAACTCGCTGATTGTCATCGCCGCCGGGACGGAGAAAAAGTCGTTCATCGTTATCTCTCCGTTCGTTTGCTCCTCGATGCGCTTGATGACGTCGGGAATCGTTATTCTGTAGCGCTCGCGCTCTTCCTTTGGCATTCTACCCACCAATGAGACTGGCTGGAAGTTAACGCCCCGGATCACATCCATGTTCTTGAACCCGTACTTCAGGATGTCGCCGACCTCGTGGTCATTCACCGAATTTATGACTGTCGGGACAAGCACCACCCCGAGCCCGGCATTCCTGGCATTCTCTATCGCCTGCGGGATTTCCCAGTGGTTCTTAGGGTTGGTCTTCTCGGTGACTCCGTCAAAGCTCAGGTAGAGGGTGTTGACCCCGGCGTCCCTCACCCGCCTGACCAGCTCTGCATCGCCTGACAGCTTTACTCCGTCTGTGTTCAGCTGGATGTGGTCGAAGCCGTAAGACCTCGCCAGCTTTATGATATCTATCAGGTCTTTACGAAGCGTTGGCTCCCCGCCCGTCAGTTGCAGAGCGTTGCATGGGATGGGGCGCTCGCTTTTCAGAATCTTCATCATTTTGTCTATGTCTTCCATAGATGGCTCGTAGACGTAGCCGACCCTGCCAGCGTAGAAAAAGCAGTACCAGCATGTCAGGTCGCAGCGGTTCGTCAGCACCACATTTGCCAGTGCCGTGTGGCTCAGGTGCAAAGTGCATAGCCCGCAGTCCTTCGGACACACAATTGCATCCTTCTCGATCTGGGGGTTCTCCACCCCTTTGCCGTCGCGCGCGTAACCCTCGGCGCGCTTGTACCACTCGTATGAGCCGGAGTAAAGGTCCTCGAACTCCCCATGCTCATTGCATGTCTTTTTTATCCAGACCTTCCCGTCCCGCTCGAAAATCGTCGCTGGGAGTATTTTCAAGCACTCGGGACAAATCGAGCCAGTCTTAGCCAACTCCTTCATGTTGCGCCACTTACAACTGAAAAGGGGCGCTTCTTAAAGTTTGTCAAACATTTTGAACCTCGCTACTGTGGTTAAATGTCGCTCTGTGGAATAGTGAGTGAGGTGAAAAATGGAGCTGCTTGGGCTGCTCGGCGCTGCCATCTGGTTCATCCTGCCGGCATACGTTGCTAACGGCGCCCCAGTGGTGCTGGGAGGGGGCCGGCCGATTGACGGCGGAAGGAAGTTCAGGGACGGCCGCCCAATCTTCGGCCCCGGGAAGACCGTAAGGGGTTTCATCGCGGGGCTTGTGGCCGGCTCAGTCTTTGGCGCTCTGCAGGCCGCGGCATCCGGAAACATTTTTTTAGCAGCTGTTGGATTCCTTCTCTCTTTGGGGGCCTTGGTGGGGGACCTCTTTGGAAGCTTCTTAAAACGCAGGCTGAATGTGCCGCGGGGAGGGGCAGCTCCTTTGCTCGACCAGATGGGATTTGTAGTCTTTGCCATGATTTTCGCCAGCCCGTTATCTTTTCCCGGATGGGGCGTAGTTGCTGTCTTGCTTATCATGACCCCGCTCATCCACTTGGGCACCAACTACTGCGCCTACAAGCTGGGGCTGAAGGACAGGCCTTACTGAGATGACATTATGAAGAAGTATGATGTCTTTGGGATCGGGACTGCGCTTGTGGACTACTTCGCCAAGTGCACGGAGGACTTCCTTTCAAAAAACAACCTGATCAAGGGCGCAACCAACATGGTTCCGCGGGAAAGGCTTGACGAGCTGCACTCCAGGCTGGCCGACTCCGTCTTCCTGCAGCTTCCCGGGGACAACGCGCGCAACACCTGCGAGGGGGTGACATACCTTGGAGGAAAAACCGCGTACGCCAGCTCGGTCGGCGAAGACCCTGAGGGGGAATTCTTCGAGAAGAGCATTGCCGCGAGGGGCATAACCCCCTACGTCGTGAGGAAGCCAGGGAGGACGGGAAAGATCATCGCGCTCATAACAAGAGACGGACAGAGGACCTTCGCCGTTGACCTGGGGAACGGCAGCGACCTGAACTCCGTTCCTGCCGAAGAGATAAAAAACTCAAACTACCTCTACCTAACTTCGATAACCCTGCTGGCCTCCGGAAGCATCTCCGGGGTGGCTAGGGACGCTATCGAAACTGCCAGGCAGCACGGCGTGAAGATCGCGCTTTCTCTCGAGAGCCCGCCAATGATTGCCGAAAACAGGGCTAGGCTGCTGAGGACCGTGGAGCTTGCCGATGCCCTCTTCGCAAACTCGGAGGAGCTGGAGGCCCTGGCCGGCGAGCCTGTCGGGAAAAATGCTAAAATCGTGACAGACCGCGTCGGGCTGATGTTCCTGAAAAGGGACAGGAACGGCTCGACAGTCTTCTCGCAGGGCGGGAAGTTCCTCATCCCAGCATACTCCCAAAATCCATTGGACACCACGGGGGCCGGAGACTTTTACTCTGCGGGAGTCCTGTTCGCTCTCGGCCGGGGGAAGTCCCCTGAGGAGGCTGGCCATGTTGGGGCAAAGCTTGCTGCAAAAGTTGTGGAAAGGTTCGGCGCTACCGCCTACGACCCGGCTCCATGACCTCCCACGGGAATATCAACCACTTGTTGGTGACTAAAATGGAGTAGTCTGGCTTGAACCTCGAGCATGGCTTGCAGGCAATCGTGGCGACCTTGACTTTCGCTCCCTTTTTCTTCAGGTGGTTGACGATGAATTCAAGGCTCACTCCAGTGTCCGCGACGTCGTCGACTACGAGAACTTTTCCCTTGAGCGGGCCGCAATCCGACACCAGCGTGGGCGCTTTCATGCGCTGGCGGCCGTTGTAGTACCTTATGTGGATCACCCGGAACTCGCTGTCCAGGATGTGGGAAATCTTCACCGCTGGGACAAGCCCGCCCCTCGCTACCCCGACGACAAAGTCCGGCGTGAAGTCCTTTTTCACCATCTTCGCCAGCTTCTCGATGGCCTTCTCCACCTTCTGCCAGCTCATCAAAAGCTCCATGACGTCACGTGATTAACTCGAAGGCGGCGCTAAAAACTGTTGCTAGTGGCCCTTATTCTTGACGAGGCTGCAGATGAACGGATCCTTGCACGTCTTGCACTCCAGCTGGATGGTGGTGTGGAAGATGTCGAACTTCCTGAGCTTGGATGTTATCTCGTCCAGGATTGCCCCCGCCTTGCTTACCATCTGGTTCTCTATCATCACGTGGGTGCTCATGGCGTTTATCCCGGTGCTTATGGACCAGAAGTGGAAGTCGTGGACCTCGATGACCCCGTCCACCTTTTTTATCTCCTTAATCACCTCGCCTGCGTCTATCCCCTTTGGAGTCGACTCAAGGAGAACGCTGCTGGACTCCCAGATCAACCCAATCGCTCCCCGCAGGATTATCGCGCCTATAAAAATTCCCATCAAAGAGTCTACTAAGAAGTATCCCGTCAAAAGAATCACCAGCGCCGAAACGATGACCCCCATTGAAGATATTGTATCGCCGATGACATGCAGGAACGCCCCCTTCACGTTCAAACTTTCTTCCTTGATATGCCTCATGAAATAAATGGCGATTAAATTTGCAACCAACCCGATGAAAGCCACTGCCAGCATCAGCCCTCCCCTGACCTCCGGCGGCCCTATGAGGCGGTGGTAAGCCTCGAGAAACACGAAAGAAGACACCAGCACCAGAAGGATGCCGTTCGCGAGCGCTGCCATGATCTCCAGCCTGTAAAAACCATAGGTCCTGCGCGTAGTCGGTTCCCTGGTGGCGAACCTTAGCGCCGCGATGCTCATTCCGAGGGCAAGGGCATCCATGAACATGTGCGCGGAATCCCCTATGAGGGCGAGACTGTTGCTCAGAAGCCCGCCAACAATCTCCGCTACCATCACTACAACTACCACTGAAAAAGCCAGCATCAGGGCGCGCCGGGTCCCCGCATATCCTCGGCCTGTGAAGCGATGCAACATGTAACCTCCAAAAATGTTTAATCCTCAGCCGATAAAACAATGTACGGGGTCAGGATGGGGAGATACAGCGGGACATGCCCGATATGCGGCAGGGAAAATGAGGACCTTCACCACTGCAAGGTTTGCGGCGCCGACGTTTGCCACGGGTGCTTTGTCTCGGATGTCCACACCTGCACTGGCTGCATGAGGAAGGGGCTGTGGGTGGGGCCGCTCAAGCACGAAGAGTGAGACCCGGTGGAAAATTGCCGCTGACGGAAAAAGCAGTGAATGAAATCGAAGAAATTCTGCTTCAGATTAAAGAGTTGGCATCCGAAGGCGCAACGATTCTTGTTGAGGGGGACACAGACGTGAGGGGGCTCAGGAGCCTCGGCATCTCTGGCGATATTAGAAAAATAACCGGGGGGAAGAGCCTTCTGAACTTTCTGGAAGGACTCTCGGGAGTACCTGCGGTCGTGATCCTGACTGATTTTGACCGGACTGGTGAGCGACTCAGCAAGTTCTGCTCGAAACATCTGGCGAGTCTCGGCGTTAAAACCATAAACGAACCGAGGAGAATGCTGAAAAGCATTGCCGGAAGGGAGATAAAAGAAATCGCGGACCTGTCGAAGGCCCTACTGAAGCTTCGCGATGCAGGCTAACTTTTTGAAATCCATGACAGAAACTTTTCCACGATTGCTGGCTTTATCCCTATCGCCAGGAACTCCTCTTTTATTTCCTTGCGGCTCCTGCCCTGCTTCCCGAGCTTGATGTAGACCTTCTTCATTGTTTCGTAGACCTCGTGGGGGAACCATATCCAGGCGTCGGTCTTTCTGGCGCAGAACTCCGGCGTTATCACAGACCAGGGCTTGCAGTAGAGTGCGCAGATTTTGACCTCTTTAGCACCCTGCTTCACGAGGTGATCCCTCACCATCTTCAGGCTCTTCCCGGAGTCGGCGATGTCATCTACCAGAAGAATCTTTTTTCCTTTGACATCTATCGGGAGCGGTTGGGTTATCTCCGGCTTCTTGAGCGTCTTGTAAATATCGATGTAGTGCTCTACCCTGATTGTTGCGATGTTCTCGTTCTCAAGAAGGTCCGAGAGAATTCTGCCGGGAATCCAGCCGCCCCTCGCCAGCGCCACTAGGAGGTCCGGCTTGTACCTGCTCCGCCTTATCTGGTCGACGACTTGGATACAGAGCTCGTAGATGAAGTCCCAGCTCGGCACCTCGTACTTGATCGGTTTTTTGGACGCCATGATGACGTTAAATATCTTCTTTTTGAGGTAGTTTAACCATTTTGGAGAAGGATTAAAACTCTCATTATGCGCGGTTGCCTAAAGGTAGTCCAACAGCTGGGGGAAGTGTTCGAAATCCGTTATGACAACGTCGGCGACTTTTGCGAGCTCCTGGTTATTTCCAATCGCCACTCCAAGCCCAGCTGCTTCCAAGAATTTCACATCATACTTGCTGTCGCCGACCGCCACGCACTCGTTTTGGCCGATCCCCAGGTCAGCCGCCAGCTTTCCCAGCACCTTGTCCTTTTTGCTCGGCTCCACTCTGAAAATCCCCTCGCCAGTCAGGCGCCCGTCCCTCCCGGCTTCTAGGCCGTTCGCAAAAACCAGAGGAATCCCGAGCTCGCGCGCGACATCGTCCGCGAGAAGGTCGAGCCCGCCTGTTACTATCGCAGTCTTGTAGCCGCGGCGCTGTATCTCCCCGACCACCTCCCTGACGTTTGGGGCTATCCTGTATGAGGCCAGAGCTTCCCTGACCTCTTCCACGAGTGGGAGGGGCCGCCAGAGTGATATGTCCAGGCGCATGAACTCCGGGTAGTCTATCTCCCCCCGCTCATAAGCCGCCACGTTCGGACATGCCGCGTCGTGGGTGCCGAAGCGCCTGTGCAGCACCGCCCAGCAGCTGTCCTCCACGACGAGGGTGCCGTCCATGTCAAAGGCTATCAGCCTGTACTTCATCTGACCAACAACTGATTTATCCCTGGGTTAATATCGATTGGTGAGACCGTGCAGTGGATTGCATTCCTGGTGACGCTGGTCCCTTTCATCGAACTTAGGGGAGGAATACTGCTGGCAGTTGCGGCGGGGTATGACCCTGCCCTCGCGTTCGTGGTCTGCGTCCTCCTCAACATCCTCATCATACCTCTGGCTTTCGCGATACTCGATGTCATAGTGCCGCCGCTCAGGCGCAGGTCCAAGACCGCGAGACGGTTGTACGGCTGGGCAGTCAGTAGGGTGAAAAAACACGAGGGGTTGAGTATGGCGGGACTCGCAATCTTCGTCGGGGTGCCGCTGCCAGGGACGGGGGCCTACGCCGGAGCCCTGCTGGCAGACCTCATCGGCATGGAAAGGAAGAAGGCGGCGCTGGCCATTGCCATCGGAGTGGTGATAGCTGGGGCGTTGCTGTGGTTGTTAGCAGTTGTCGGTCTGTTCTTCGTCAAAGGCCTAACTCCTCCGTGAGTTGTTATAATTATAACAACGGCAGCTTTTTAGGCCCAAAACATCAGAGAAAATTGTTCACAAATCAAGCCAGATCACACTCAACTTGTTCTGGCAGAGGGGCGTTTTGCCCTTGGAAGAGAAAGACATTCAAGCAATGGTCGCCGAAAGGCTAGGCAAGAAGGAGGAGGTGCCGCTTGGGAAGGAAGACACTGGCACCACCAAGTACCTGGTTCACGCCAAGCTGGAGGCAAACGGGGTCGTTGAGCGGCCTGACGTCGTCGGCGCTGTTTTCGGGCAGACAGAGGGGTTGCTCGGGGAGGACCTTGACCTGAGGGAGCTGCTGAAGAGCGGGCGGATAGGCCGAATCAAGGTGGACATAAATTCCGTCCAAGGAAAGACCACTGGGACTGTTACAATCCCATCAAGCCTAGACAGGTTTGAAACCTCCATAATCGCCGCGGCTCTCGAAACGGTGGAGAGGATAGGCCCCTGCGAGGCCACGATAAAGGTAGAGAAAATAGAGGATGTCAGGGACACGAAGAGGAAGTTCATCATCGGCAGGGCCAAGGAAATCCTGCAGAAGTTCGGGGAGACCGCCACCGAGACCCAGGAGATTACAGACAGAGTCAAGGAGACCACAAGGGTTGAGGAAATATCGGAGTACAAGGGGTTGCCGGCTGGCCCCGCGCTCATGGAATCCGACGCGGTGATAATCGTCGAGGGCAGGGCGGATGTCCTCAACCTACTGCGAGCCGGGATAAAGAACACCGTCGCGATAGAGGGGACCAGCGTGCCCCAGGCGGTGGTGGAACTCAGCAAGGAAAAGACGGTGACCGCCTTCGTGGACAATGATCGGGGCGGAGACCTGATAATGAAGGAGCTGCTCCAGGTGGCGGAGCTTGACTTCGTGGCGCGGCCGCCGCCAGGCAGGAGCGTGGAGGACCTCACAAGGAAGGAGATCATCAAGGCGCTGAGAAGCAAGGTTCCCATCGAGCTGGCGCTGGCCGAGCACAGGGGCGCCGAACACGCAGAAAACAAAGAAACCGAGGAGCTGGGGCGCGCCCTCAACAAGCTCAGGGGGAGCCTCAAAGCCATGCTTCTGGACGGCGGGCTCAGGCCAATCGCAGAGATTCAGGTGAGGGAGCTTAAGGAGAAGCTGATCGAGGCCCACGGCGCGAAGGCTGTGGTATTCGACGGCATCATCACTCAAGATCTTGCAGAGATGGCAGCGGCCAGGGGGATAAAGTACCTAGTAGGCATGCGCTCAAGGATTGAAGCCGTTCCGAAAAACATCGAAGTGCTTACTCTGGACGACCTTCAAAGGTCAAGACACAGGTGACCCGCCGAGCGGCATCTCCATTGTCAAAGCCGTTTCCCCGTCCTCGTAGTAATAAGGAACCTCCATCCTGTCCTTGAACCCCAGCCGCCTGTAAAACTGGTGGGCGCCGAAGTTGCTCTTCCTGGCCTCGAGCCTGACCAGCCTCGCGCCCTTCCTTGCGAACCTCTCAATCATCTTCTGGACCATCGCTGAGCCTATGCCGTGTCTCCTGAACGCCGGGTCAACACCTATCGCCAAGATGTGGCCGATAGGGCCCCACCTTACAGCCCCTATGAGATAACCGATCACTTTGCTGCCGACCTCGGCCACCAAGAAGCCATCTGGATGGGTAGCGTGAAGGCGGTTTAGCAGGCTGAGAGGGTAGGGGTCGGGAAAACACTTGTACTCTATGGCCAGAATCTCCGACATGTCCTCCGGCCTCGCGTCCCTTATCAGGAATACTTGTTGGGCGACCATTTGCACCAAATTAGGTTATATGGGGGCGATAAAATCATTTGGAAACCATGACCACGAGCAAGAAACGCGGGACAATGTTCGAATATCGCGTATCCTACCTCCTCGAGGGCCTTGGCTTCAGCTGGGACCGCTCGGGCAGCTCTCTCGGCATTGACCTGAAAATCTCGAAAAAAGGAAAGCTCCGCTACCTTATCTCCTGCAAAAAAACAACTCGGGCTGGGCCGATTTACTTGCCAAAGGGAGAGGTCGAGCGCCTTAAAGCTTCGGCGAAAGAAACCGGCGCCGAGGGGCTGGTATGCTTCGGCTTCATGAGGACACCTGTTCTGGCCCTCAACCTGAAGGAAATCTCAAAGCTTCCTAGTACCCGCCTCTACTACAAAATACAGATGGGTGACGGGCGGCCCCTGAAGGAGCTGCTTCAGACGGCGAACTTTTAAGTTATGAACGCCAGCCTGAAGTGGTGAAAAATGGCTTTCGAGTGGTTAATACCGTTGGTCGTACCGTTCGTCATCGGCCTGCTGGTGGGTGCCGTGATCAAGCATTCTCTGAAGTTGATTATGCTTCTCATCGCGCTCGTGGTCGTCCTGGTCTTGACCGGTGTTCTGAGCATAGGCATCAGCGACCTCTGGGGCCAGGCGGTGGCGGCTCTGCCGCAGCTCTTCGGGACGGGGTCTGGCCTGATCAACTTGCTGCCGTACACCTCGGTGTCATTTCTGGTAGGACTGGCGATCGGCTTCCTGGCACTGTAAACTTAATAAGAAATGAATCTCCTAAATCATTTCTCTGCGGTTAGCCATCCACAGACTGACAAAAAACAATACCGCCGCGTAGGTCATGAGTACAAAAAAGCCGAGCGTCGGGTTTTGGCTGGCCCTCAAAAGGCCTGCTATACCCTGGCCTCCGCCGGCAAACCCCCCGAAAGCGTTTTCAAGCGGGATTGAATATGTCGCACCCATGGAATCCCCGGCCCGGTCAGGCATGAACCAAGGATCGTAACCCGCGTAAGACAGGCTGGTCGAGACTATCCCGAAAACGACCATGTATGTTAAAAGGGCGGCTATAGTCGCCCCCATCCCTCCCTTAAGAACTGAGCTAAACGCGAAAGATAGGCTGATGACGAAGCTGGCCAGCGCCAGCGCAACTCCAAGCGACCCCAGCATCCCTCCGGGAATGGAGCCGTATGAAATGAGGACAGAGACAGCCGAAATGAGGAAGGCTATGGCGAGTATTGCCGCGGTTGCCATGAAGCAGGCGACGTACTTTCCGACTATCAGGGTCCTGCGTTTCACTGGGTTCGGTAGGAGAACATAGCCTGTCCCGCGCTCGAACTCGCCGGCGATGGCGTCGCCCGAGAAAAACACGGCGGCCAAGATTGCAAGCGCACCGACAGAAGTGGACATCATTGCGAACAGCTCCGCCCCGTACTGATTGACGAAAGCCTGCGTGAGGCCGATCCTTTGCGGGAGGTTCAGCCCATGGTAAAGCCCGATGGTCAAAAGCACCGCCAGAACTGTGACTATCAGACCGCCATAGAACCTCTTTCTCCGCAGCTGCTTCAGCAGCTCGTATCGTGCGACAACTTTCAATTTCTCGAACTCGCTCAAACTGACGCCTCCGTCAGCCTCAGGTAGGCGCGCTCGAACGACTTGTGCTTCTTCTTCAAGCGGGAAATGCCGTCATAGGCGCGGAGTCTTCCGTGGTCGATTATCGCGACCTTTTTACAGACCTGCGCGACCTCCGCGAGCAAGTGTGAGGCGAAAAATATCGTCTTCTCCTTCCTTGCCTCCCGCAAAATCTCCCTGAACTCCACCATGCCGCGGGGGTCCAGGCCAAGCGACGGCTCGTCTAGGATGAGGATGTGGGGGTCGTGGAGAAGCGCCTGCGCGAGGGCGAGGCGCTGCTTCATCCCCCGCGAGAACTTCCCAACTTTCACATTCGTCCATTTCTCGAGCCGCACGATTTCCATGACCTCCTTTATCCTTTTTTCGAGATTTTTCCTCTCCATGTCCCTCAGGAGGCCCAGGTACCTCAGGGTCTCGTCCGGTGTGAAGAAAGGATAGAATTCCGGCGTTTCCAAAATCGCTCCGACGTGTGAAATGGCCTGCTCACGCTCCCGCACCACATCGAACCCAGCAAGCTGCGCAGTGCCGGACGTCGGCTTGATCAATCCGCACAAAATCTTGAGAGTTGTTGTTTTTCCAGCGCCGTTCGGGCCCAGAAGGGCGACATCCTCTTTTGCCCCCACCTTGAGAGAAAGGTTGTCCAGAGCCAAGAAGCCGTTGTAGCTCCTGCTCAACCCTTTGATCACGATCGAGTCATGCATGGTTATCATTTTTGGCTATGTAGCTTCGCTAAATAAGTGTTGTTGGCGGATGGCAGCCGTGTTGTTGATAACTATGTAGGCTTCAAAAGCGCAACGCTTGTGCTCCCGACGCTCGGGTTCCAGTTCACGTAAAGCCAAATCTGCCCGCTCTTCTCCAAGGCAAACCTGTCCGCTGGGGACTCGGTGCTAGACACCTCCTTCACCTCTGTGCCGGAGCTGTTCTGCTGGACGGTCTCGGTGGTATTGCTGGAAGACGGCCAAGTCCTTCCATCGGATGAGAATGCCACGCGCTGCCTTTCGGTCAGGTAGCCATAAAACAACCAGTACCCGCTCCCGTTCTCCAGCTTCACAACGCTCGGGTCGTGGCCGCTAGTGTAAAGCACGCTCCAGTTGCCAAAGTTCAGCCCATCTGTAGACGTCCCCTTGACAAGGTCTGACGGCTGATTGGCCGCCTTCTGGTAGTTTGCGGACAGCAAGATTACATAGTCCGTGTCGGAGAAGCGGATTACAGTGGTCTGCGCCGCAATCGAGAATGCTGTCGGGTTTTGGCTCCCGCTCTCGATGTCTATTCTGGTGCCTTCGCGGGTCCAAGTTAGGCCATCGCTGGATGTGGCGCTCTTGACCCGGAAGTCTGGCGGCATGGTCCCGTCTGTCTGGGCCTGGTAATACATCCTGTACGTCCCGTTTGACAGCTGTACCACGTCTGGAGCGGATATCAACTCCTCATTTTTCGGGATGCCGTCAGCCCCAGAGTCACCATCACCATCGCCGAGTAGCCTGTAACCAGACTCAACCGTCCAGCTCAACCCATCTGATGAAGTCGCGCTTTTTATGGCAGTCTTCGCGCCTGAAACTGGAGTCTTGAAAGCGACGCCATAGTACATCCTGTATGTCCCGTTGGAAAGTTTGATTATGTGTGGCATCGCTGCGGACATCATGTCATCAAAACCCCCACCGGTGGCGCTGGCGCCCACGGCATATCTGTCGAACTTCCAAGTGTAGGCGCCAAGAGACGGCGTGCCGCCTTGCTGCTGGTTCTCCTGCGACTGCTGCTGGTTATCGGTTGTCTGGTTTTCAGTCGACGTCCCGGAAGACCTTGGACCACTTATTACGGCCACGGTCACTTGCCCTGACTGCGTAGAAGTAGCTTGGACCACCAAGACATCGCTCCCCTTCTCGTAAATGTTGCCAGTGTATCCGCCAAGCGACCCGCTGGCCTCCTCGTATGCCCAACCCTGTGCCTCGAGGGCTGTTCTGAATGTTGAGTAGGCTGTTGTGGTCGTGCCTGAGCCGGAGTATGTTGTTATGGTATTGCCCGAGGAAGTTGTCTGACCGGTGACGGAAAACCCGCTTGGCGGCCATGTTGTGGAAGTAGCGCCTCTGCCAAAAATGAAGTAGCCGCCAGCGGCCGCGACGACCACACAGACAACGACGACTGTCAGGATTGAATTTTTCATTTGCTCCATTACCGCTGACCAAACGGAGATATAAACATTTGGCGTAATAAGATGGAAACATGACCGCTGTTCCAGTCTATGGCCACCCTGCCCTGATGGTTAAAACGGGGGGCACGCGTACGCTTGTCGTGTCAGACCTGCACTTGGGGATCGAGGGCGAGTTTGCGGCTAGAGGCGTCTCTCTGCCGAGCCAGGCCCCCCGAGTCAAGGCGAGGCTTGTCGAACTCATCGGAAAGAAGAAGCCGGACCGCCTGATCATGCTGGGGGACGTTAAGCACAACATCCCGGTGGCCAGCTGGCAGGAGTGGCGGGAGCTCCCTAGGCTCTTTGAAGACTTGCTCAAGCTTCTTCCGGTTGATATTGTCGCTGGGAACCATGACGGCGACATTAGAGGGATGCTGCCAGAGGGAGTGACGGTACACGAGCCCAGTGGGATTGTGATTGGGAAAAAGAAGATGGTCGGGTTGATGCATGGCCATGCTTGGCCATCTCCGGAACTCATGAAGGCCGAGCTGATAGTCATGGGGCACAACCACCCTGCCGTGGAGTTCAGGGACGAGCTTGGCGGAAGAATCGTGGAGCCCGTCTGGGTGAGGATGAAGTTGAAGAAGGAACGGCTGCCAAAGAAGCTCAAGATTGCGGTCGGGAAGAGGCCGCCTGAGCTTCTTCTAGTCCCGGCTTTCGGCGAGCTGGTCGGAGGCGCCCCCGTCAACAGGAAGATGCCGACCGAACTCATAGGGCCGATATTCAAGGCTGGAGCGGCCGTGCTTGATGCCGGAGAAATCTATCTCTTGGACGGCACTTTTCTCGGGACTGTGAAAGCTTCCCGAAAATTTCTGAGCACTACTTCGAGAGCATGAGCCTCGATGGCACCCCGATGAGCTTGGCCATGGTCTTGACCAAGTCGAGGTCCGGCTTCTGGCCCTTCCTGAGCTTGTCAACGAGCACCAGAGTGTCCAAGCCAATCTGAATCATGTCTTTTTCCAGCTTCGGCTTGTCCACCTGGCTGACATCTATCGCCCCTTCCTTTTCAGGGGCCGCCAGTATCGCTAAGATTTCTCCCACCAGTATCCTGTCGTCGCGCCTTCCCTCGTAGAAGTCTCGCATTGTGCAGTAGACTGAGAACTCCATCGAGCTCGCGAGGACCCCCATGCGCTTGTAGGACTCCAGCTTCGGCGTGACTAGTTCCGTGAGCGGAGAAAACTGCGGCGTCTCAGCGAAGTAAAGGTCGTCCTTGACGTGGGTGATCCCGACCCACAGGTTCTTCAGGAGGTTGTAGCCGTGCTTCTCTGAAGCCGCCACCATCATGGGGATTAGTTCAGGGTTGGCTATGGCCGGATATTCTGGGCCAACAGCTGCCCTGGTGGTACCCTCGTCCCTGACCGATGCCGTGCTTATGACCAGGTCCCCGATGTTTATGAACGGCTGAAGCGCCCCGGCGGTCCCAAGCCTCAACATTGTGACTGGGCCTTTCGCCAGCTCCATTGCCTCCGGCAGGATTATCGCGGTGCTCGCGGGGCCCATGCCAGTCGCAAACGCCGAGACCTTTATCTCCTCGTACTCGCCGTGAACCACGGTGTAGCCGCGGTCCCCTTCCTGGATTTCAGAATCCTTCAAGTACTTGGCTATTTTTTTTATTCTCCCAGAGGACCCACCGCTGAGAATGTTCGGGTGAAGCTTGTCAACACCAAGGTGATATGCTTCTCCACTTGCCGTCGTGAAAGTTATCGGTTTCATTTTCACTCCTCCAACTCGGTTCTGGCTGGGCACCTTTATAAGTTGCGGGGATACAAACCCTAGACTCGCTTGGATTCTCTACCTTCCGGAGACAGTATTTTGGAACTGAAAATAGATACATTTTTGTGCCCATTTTTTGTTCTGCTTTGGATATAAACCACACATCTGACAGAGATGAAAGCGGAAGTGAAAAAAATGAAGTGGATAACCAAAAGGGAGGTGAAAAAAATGGACGACTACCGGGAGTGGAAACGCACGTTGAAAAACATGAACAGAAGACAAATACTTCGGTTCGGGGTTCTTGCACCGCTAGCAATAGCGATTGCTGTGGGCGGCATTGGCATTTACTACTTCACTAGCAGCTCGCAAAGCGCTAATGGTCTCCAGATAATCTTCAAGGACGCGCCAGTTCCAACGCTGCTCAAAATCCAGCCGACTATCAAGGAGGTCTGGCTACAGAATCAGAGCGGGATCTGGAAGCAAATCTGGAGCGGTGAAATGAAACTTACCTTGACTCCAGACGGCGCTCAAGTGCTTCTTGACACCGTAACTGTTGACGCAGGTACATACACTGCCGCAAGGGCGTACGTCGGCAGCGTTACCGCGCACCTGGATCTGAATGGGGACAATGATTCTGAAGACAACGTGAATGTAAGCGATTACGAAAATTATCCATTTTATATAAGCGAACAGCAAACTAACACCTTGAATGCTTACGATACTAAAACATTGACTCAGTCAGTCACATACGGTGGGAAAGGTGGGAAGCTGATATTTGACATGACACTAACGATGCCGGAGAACCTCATGGAATGGCCAGAGGAGAGCCCCGTCACTGTTTCGGTAACATACGTTCCCTGATTCCTGAAATGAAACGAGGGCCGATTCCACAGAAAAACCGGGACGGTCCTCTTTGCTTATTTTTTAAACTACTTATTTTATGTAACGCGACTCTTCAAGCTGCTTCATGATTATGTGCAAGACACATTTGTTAGTTGCGACGTTGCTGTCCTTTGCCATCTGTTCCAGAAGTTTTTTAACAGTGGGCGGGAGGTAGACGACTAGCTTCTGGTTCTTAGGCTCCAGAAATAAGTCTGCTAGTGAGACTGAGTCTGGAGTTAAGGTTCGTTTGTTTATCTTCAACACATCGCCAAACTACGTTACGATTCCATGGTTAATAAAATCTCTATTGGTGTGTGTAAAAAATATCTCAGCCAAAATCCCAGGCTGCTTTTAAAGACTTCTGAGCTGGCCGCCGAAAGCCTAAAAACTCGCTGATTACCGGTTGAATTGAGCGGCATGAAAAAATCCAAATGGACCAATCTGGTGGCTGACCTTGCGATTGTGCTGGTCTCGCTGGCCTCCCTGTTCGCGACGGTCAGCTGGATTGCCTCCAGTAAGGCGAGCGGGCCGGCGAGTGACAGCAAGACCGCTGCCCTTGGAATAATGATCCTGAGGCTGGAGTCGGAAACCGACGCTTCCAACTACCTCACGCAGGCCCAGATGAGCGCAACCCTGGCGAGCATCTCCTTTGCCAGGGCTGAGGCGACAGACAACCTTGAGCTCAAGAGTTATTTGGACAACCTTGGGTACACCCAGATTTCTCTCGCGAACTTTTACACTGCCGCGGCGGAAAATGCAAAAAACAAGGCCAATTCATACTATGACAACTACTCGCAGAGGATGGCGGACGCTGCCAAGCTGGGCGGCGTGGCTGACATGAGGTCGACCGCGGCGCTGATATTCACGGCGACGGCGATAGTGGGCTCAAGCGGCACCCTGCTCAAGCGGAGGGAAGTTGTCTACCTTGCTGTCCCGATTTTCATAATCGCCGCGGGATTCTTCGTCTGGTCATTTCTGATTTGACGCGCGCTAGAACTCGTAGGCCTTCCCGACCTCTATCTTCTCGTGGACTCCTTTGACTAGGCCGTGGAACAGCTCCGGCTGCTCGGAGTGGATTGGGAAGAGGTGTTTAGGGTTGACCTCCCTGACTATCCCCTCTATCTCCCTCCTCGAGCAGTGCCCGGATGAGTGGACCTGGTGGAAGCGCAGCTTGAAGTGCCTCAGCCAGTTGAGCATGACCTGGGCCTCGAACTCTTCCTCCGGGTAGGGTTCGGACATGGAGTAAACAAAATGGCTTCCCCGGTCGGGATTTATGTCGACAAATTCGGCAAAATGGTAAAAGTCCAGGTTCAGCAGAAAATCCTTCTGGCGCTTGTGGATGTCATCGGCTTTGAGCGCTCCATCGATGAACGGCCTCTCCCACTTGTCGTAGTCCTTTTCCAGGTAGCCGCCGCTCTCCTTCCTGCGGGCGTAGACGAGGTAATCCCTGCCGATCTTAGGGACGTCTAGCCCCTCTTTTGCCAGGCTTGAGAGCAGGAACGCGGTTCTTGTGGGGAGTACTAATTTTCTGCCGATGTCCTTCGCCACCTTCACGAAAGTAGCCATCCTGTCGATG
The DNA here is from genome assembly GCA_040757795.1 of Hadarchaeota archaeon (SeqCode). Lineage (GTDB taxonomy): Archaea > Hadarchaeota > Hadarchaeia > Hadarchaeales > Hadarchaeaceae > DYTO01. Next base: position 44,305 of record JBFLWG010000001.1, read on the forward strand.
TCCCTCGGGTAGAACGTGGCAACGGCGAGTCTTTTCGCGTCCGAGAGGAACTCGCGGCTCTTGGCCCCGACGTCGCTCTCTCCCCCGACGTACCTCTGCCTTTCCTCGGTGGACATCCTGGTCCCCTCGCATATCATGGCGACCGGCGCCTCCTTGGCCGCGGCGGAGATGAACCGCTCCGTCAGCTCGGCGCTCGGGCCGTGCTTTCGGAAGTCGCCGGTGTAGACCACGGCGCCGCTTGACGTGTGGATGATGAAGCCGCACGCCCCAGGGGCCGAGTGGTCAACGCCCATGGGGATGACCTCAATTGAGCCGACCTTTATCTTCTTCCCCGGCTCGAAGGCGCGGTAGTCGTGCTCGCCGAACTTTATCTGGCTGGTAGTCTCGATTGCGTCGACGGCCGCCTTGGCCACCCTGCTGATGTGGACCGGAATAGAACTATCAACCAAATCCAGACGGGCGATGTGGTCGTAGTGGGGGTGGGAAATGAAGATGGCGTCAAAATCTGGCTTGTGGTACTTCAGGTCCGTAAACCTCAGCGCCTCTCTCGAGTAAAGGCCGCGGATCTTTGGCACAAGCCCGAACTCGAAATAGTCCTTCGCCCCGGCGACGCCGCGCGGCTGGATCCATCCCGTGAAATAGTCCTCGCCGCTGCCGAAGCTCTGCCCGAACTCCAGCCAGACCCTCGTTCCGCCGTCCTCAAGCAGGATCTTGCTGCCTCCGATTTCGCCGATGCCGCCGTAGAATGTGACTTTGGTCATCAGATTATCCTGCTGCAGGATAGGTAAAAAACTCCGCGCTCGCCCCTAACACAATAATTTATTTTATCGTATCTTGTAAATTATGCGATTGAATGGCCCTTGAAGGATTGGATGGAAAGTACGTGGACATCGGAGCGTCTGGCGCCCTGCTGATAGTGCTGCTGGCGCTCGCCGTCTGTCTCCCGGCTTATTACATCCTCAGGAAAAAAGTGGAAAAGAAACTTGTCCTTGCAGTGCTCGGCCTGTTCCTCGCAGGCTATGCTTTCAGGATGTTCTTCATGCTGAGGAACCCCCTGGTCTACGGGATAGACGGCCCCTACTACGTCGAGCAGGTTAACAGCATCGTTGCCACCGGGGCGCCTTCGGAGCCAGCCGTCGAGCCACTCATTCTTTACTTGGCGAGCGGTGCATCCGTCTTCACGAACGACGCGACCCTAGGCATAAAGATCACGCAGGCATTCCTTTCGGCGCTGCCAATCCTTACCATTTGGCTGCTAGTGTATTACCTGACTAGGAGCAAGCTGGCGAGCTTTGCGGCCGCGCTTCTGATGACTTTCTCTGCGGTGAGCATGGGGATATCTGACGCCCTGAGAAACGCCGGCGCGCTTGCATTTCTGCCGTCGTTCTACCTGTTTTTCTTCAAGTTCGTCAACGGCGAGGGGCCCGAGTGGAAGTTGAAGGCCCTGAAAATTTGGAAAATGAAAGTGGGGCTGGCGCTCAACCTGAACCTGTTGCTTTCCTTCATCATCTACCTCTTGATAATCGCCAGCCACTTCCTAACTGCCGGGTTTGTCGTCATGACGGTGGTGGCGTACATCGCGTTCTTCACTGGTTATCGCAGGAAAATCCCGTGGAAAGAGCTAAAGTTCATGATGACCTTGGCGATTGCAGTATTGCTGGGCATGGCAGCCTCCAGCACCGTCCGCGGCAAGATATTCGCGGTGTCGAACGACCTCGCCAAAAGCGACCCCGTCCCCTCTGGCCTTTTCCCTTTCTCGGAATCACCGCTGCCAGTCCCCCCTGGAGGCGAGGGCGGCGCCCCACCAAGCTTTTTCATGATAATGGTGCCGTTGATCCTGCTGGCGCTTCCAGCGATGTTGTTCAGCCTACACCACAAAGATAAACGATACCTACTGTTCACGGCCACAATCCCATTGGTCATCCTCTGCATGCAAACATGGATAGTCAACTACATGTACGGGTTCAGATTCTTCATAATGGTTTATGTTGCGCTTTATGTGCTGGGGGGGGTTTCCGTCTGGTGTCTCCGGGACAGGGCAAAAAAAGTCTCCGCTGCCGTGCTTGCCGCCGGCATTGTCTTTTCCCTTGTATCAATCGCGGGCATGGCTGCTGGGACCTCAAGCTGGATTTCTCAGGAAACTTGGAATCAGTTGAGTTGGATAGGCCGGCGGCTACCTGAAAACTCGATAATCACAACTTCGGAGGGCGGGCTGTTTTACTGGGGACAGCTGGTATTCGGAAAGACGCTGGGTTCTTCCTTCCTGCCTGGGTGGGCTTCATCGCTGAGCAGCCTGGCAATGCAGATGAGGCAATTCCAAAACCCGGACAATATTGTTCTGGCAGTTGTTAACAAGAATATTGCTGCGGGCGAGAACCTCCAAAAGCTGGGCCTTCAACTGTATGATAACCTGCAGACTGAAAATTACATCGTGCTAAAGCTGGATGAAAACTCCGATAACACGATTAGTGGATACAGTG
>JBFLWG010000002.1:0-45481 GCA_040757795.1 Hadarchaeota archaeon (SeqCode)
CGGTCGACACAAAGTTTGAAATCTCGACCCTGGTGAAGATGATGAACGACAAGCCGCTTTTGTTCGAGAATGTGAGGGGGCGCTCCATGCCGGTCGTCGCGAACATTTGCTCAACGCGGGAGCTTGTCGCCCTTGGCCTTGGCATCAAGCCGGGCGAAATAATATCCAAGCTGGCCCACGCCATAGAAAACCCGAAGGAGCCGAAGGTCGTGAAGGCCGAGGGCTACAGGGAGGTGCCGCCCGACCTGTCAAAGTTCCCGATTTTGCTTCACTACCCGTTCGACGGCGGGCCTTACATCTCCTCGGGGGTGGCGGTGGCGAGGGATCCGGAGCTCGGCATCAACATCTCGTTCCACAGGATGATGGTGATTTCGAATGACAAGATAGTGCTGAGGATCCTGCCGCGGGACTTTGACGCGTTCATCAAGCGCGGGAACAAGGAGTTCGCCATCTGCATCTGCAACTCTATGCCGGTCCTTGTGTCTGCGGCGGTCTCGGTGGAGCTGGGGAAGAGCGAGCTCAACATCGCCAACACCTTGGGGGAGACCAACCTCATTGAGCTTGGAGGGCACAAGGTCCCGGAGGCCGAGATAGTCATGATCGCCGAGATGACGGGGGAGGAGCACGACGAGGGGCCGTTCCTGGACCTCACTGAGACTCCGGACATCGTGAGGAAGCAGCGGGTGGCGAGAATCAAGAAGATATTCACAAAGGAAAAGCCGATGTTCCATGCGCTTCTGCCCGGTGGCCTCGAGCACAAGACATTGATGGGGATGCCGCGCGAGCCCACGATATTCCGCGAGGTGAGCAAGGTCTGTGAGTGCAAGGATGTTTTGATAACATCCGGCGGATGCTCATGGCTGCATGCGGTCGTCAGCATCAAGAAGAAGAACCCGGACGACGGGCGCAAGGCAATCGAAGCGGCGTTCAAGGGGCACAAGTCGGTGAAGCATGTCTGGGTGGTGGACGAGGATATTAACATCCACAACCCCCACGATGTCGAGTGGGCGATGGCGACGAGGTTCCAGGGCGACAAGGACATGATAATCAAAAAAGAGCCGGGTTCCTCGCTTGACCCATCCTCAGACCTTGAGACAAGGATGACGGCGAAGGTCGGCTTTGACCTGACCATCCCGTCCGACAGGGACCCCAACGACTTCAAGAAGCCGGAGCTGCCGATGAAGCTAGACATAAAGGATTACTTGGCGCCGAAATGAAAGTTTATTGAGTTTACTCATGTGAAACAAATTTTCTGAAAATATTGTACGCCTCGTTTGGGTTGGGGATGTGATAAAAAGACAGTGGATAAACAATCGTGTCTTTTTTGAGATATTCTGATGTCCATGCCTCCGCTGGCGCATAAATCAATACACTCCCCGTACCAAAAATTTTGTCCCAAAACCCTGCAGTCAGCTTGGTGTTGGAAACTTTGTTGTATTGTACCGTCTTAAAATCGCTGCTTATTACGCCTGTTTGAATAATTGCTCTCTTGTTGCTTAGCGCATAGTAAACTCGCATATAAATTAACAAAACAGATGTGGATGCAACTATAACAAGCAAAACACCGACTAAGAAGATTGCCAACGAAAATTGTATTAATCCAAAAATCATCGCCAAAACTCCAACTACTCCAGCAAGTACTGTAAATCCTAAGCATACTCCATGGTTAGGTGTAGAAATAAACGCGCCACAAACAAATGGCGCAAATTTGGGCTTCCTGACCCAGATTACTTTTTCATTTTTATCCAAAATTTTTTCTATTTTTTGCATTATTCACCATTTTAATATGATAGGGTAATTTTAAATTGCCCGCCGCCTAAGTTGGCCCGGTGAAAGTCTGAGAATACTGCTGATCCACGCCGACTTCCTCGAGTTTGAGGTGAAGCAGCCCACGCCGGCCGCTGAAGAGGTCGCTCAAGAAAAGAGAACCGGGCGGCTGGAAGAGGTGCTGGTCGTCTTCTCGGCTGCGGAGGAGGAGGACGAGGGCAGCATTGGAGAGGTGTCAAAAAACGCCGCGCGAGACATCGCCGACGTGGCGGGGAAAGTCGGGGCCGAACGCGTCGCCATTTACCCCTACGCCCACCTCAGCCCATCTCTCGCATCCCCCAAGTCGGCCGTTAAACTTCTCGACGCGACCCGCGATGAACTCCAGAAGCTCGGGCTAGAGGCGCACCGCCTGCCGTTCGGGTGGTACAAGGCGTTCAAGATTTCATGCAAGGGGCACCCGCTCAGCGAGCTGTCCCGCCAGATCACGGCTGGGAAGGTTGCGGAAGCCCTCACCGAGGCGCTGGTGCAGGAGGAGAAGGTCAAATCAACATGGTTTGTTCTGGAGCCCAGCGGCATGGCCCACGAGGTGAGGCTCGAGGGGGATGACATGGCCGGATATGATTTTTCTGGGAACGAGAACCTCCGGCTCTTCCTGATGCACGAGATCGCGAAGAAGAGGGAGGCGACCGAGGAGCCGCCCCACGTCCAGCTCATGAGGAGGCTCGAGCTCTTGGACTACGAGCCCGGCAGCGACTCAGGCAACTTCAGACTGTACCCGAAGGGGAGGCTGGTCAAGAGCCTGCTGGAGGAGTGGGTGAGCAGGCGGGCAGCCGGGTACGGCGCGATGGAGATAGAGACCCCGATAATGTACGATTACGAACACCCCGCGCTGAAGGACTACCTTGAAAGATTCCCGGCACGGCAGTACACCTTGAAGTCCACCAAGAAGAAGCTGTTCCTAAGGTTCTCGGCCTGCTTCGGGCAGTTCCTGATGGCGGCCTCGAGCACAATCTCCTACCGCGACCTCCCGCTGAAGATGTACGAGCTCACGAGGTACTCCTTCAGGCTTGAGAAGACAGGCGAGCTGTCCGGGCTGAGGCGCCTGCGTTCGTTCACGATGCCGGACATGCACACCATCTGCAGCGGCGAGGAGCAGGCGAAGAAGGAGTTCCTGGACCAGTTCAAGCTGAGCATGAGGTGCCTGAAGGAGCTGGGTTTTTCAATCAAGGATTACGAGACGGGCTTCAGGGCAACGCGGGATTTCTGGGAGAAAAACAAAGAGTTCGTGATCTCTCTGGCCAAGCTGGTCAAGAAGCCGGTGCTGCTCGAGGTCTGGAGCCACCGCTACGCCTACTTCGACCCCAAGTTCGAGTTCAACTTCGTGGACAACCTCGGCAAGGCCTCAGCTCTCTCGACCGTCCAGATGGACCACGAGAACGCGAAGAGGTACGGCATAGTTTACATTGACGAGAAGAACCAGAAAATCAGCCCGCTCATCCTGCACTGCTCTCCTTCAGGGAGTCTCGAGCGGGTGATCTACGCGCTGCTGGAGAAGGCCGTCAAGGACCAGACGGCGGGGAAGGCGCCGGGCCTCCCGCTCTGGCTGGCCCCGACGCAGGTCAGGCTGATCCCACTTGCAGACAGGCACAGGAGGTTCTGCGAACGGGTAGCGGACGAGCTGAAAAAGTCCTGCGTGAGGGTGGATGTGGACGACAGGGGCGAGACGGTGCAGAAAAAGATAAGGGACGCCGGGCGGGAGTGGGTGCCTTACGTTATCGTGGCGGGGGACAAGGAGCTCAAACTGAAGAAGATTCCGGTCAGGGTGAGGGGCAAAAAGGCGCTCAAGCAGATGACGGTGGCGGGACTCTGCGCGGAGATTGCTAAGAAGACGAGGGGGATGCCTTTCAAGCCCATCTCTGTGCCGCGCCAGCTCTCGAAGCGGCCGATTTTTGTCGGTGGTTAACCAACAAGATTCCATGGAAGTTGAAATATGAAAATCTCAAGAAGGGCGGCCTATGCTGCCATAATCTCCCTCGGCATCGTCAGCCTTCTAGGTGACATAGTCTACGAGGGCGCCCGCGGCTTGACGCCCGACTACCTGAATTTCTTGGGGGCTTCGGCAACTGTACTCGGCATCGTCACAGGGCTGGGTGAATTCATTGGCTATGGGTTAAGATTATTGAGCGGAATTTTCGCCGACAGGACCCGGGCCTATTGGGCTTTCACCTTCATCGGATATGGTTTGATTGTGGCCATTCCCCTGCTGGCTTTCGCTGGAAGCTGGCAGATCGTGGCGATTTTCATACTGTCAGAGCGGCTGGGCAAAGCCTTGAGGTCACCCGCAAGGGATGTGATCCTTTCGGTGGCCAGCCACGGCGTTGGGACCGGCAAAGCATTCGGCATCCACGAGTTCCTGGACCAATTAGGGGCTGTGTTGGGCCCGATCATTCTGTTCGCGATAATGTTTTTGACTGCTGGAAACTACTCCATCGCTTTCGCATTCCTTACTATTCCATTCATTCTGATGCTGTTTTTCCTCGTCAAGGCCTACCGCAGCATAGGGAACATCTCAATCGACGGCAAACACGGCGACAAGGCGAGGCTAGAGAGCAATTTTTCCATGTACATCGGCGCAGTTGCACTGAACACTCTCGGCCTTGTTCCGGTCGCCATCCTGCTCTTCCGCGTTTCCGGCATCGCCCAGCCTCTTGGGCAGGCCTGGTTGGTCCCGCTTGTTTACGCTTTTGTCCAGCTCGTTGATGCGCCGTCCGCCCTTGTTTCCGGCCACGCATACGACAAAACAAGGGGAAAGGTTCTCCTCCTGCCTTTCGCGATTTCCATTTTTCCCACAATGCTTGTGATGTTGTCGAACAACCTGGCAGTGCTCCTGCTTGCGGCGGCAATTCTTGGATTGATTGAGGGAATGAGGGAGTCAATCTATCGTGCGGCCGTGGCAGATATGACCCCGCTCGTGAGCAGGGGGAAAGCCTATGGTATTTTCCACACAGTTTACGCGGTCTGCATTTTGTTCAGCAGCATAATCTTCGGCGTGTTTTTGGACCTTGGGGTCGCAATTCCCTTTGTATTGGCTTACATTCTGGTGACGCAGGTTTTTGCGATAATGTTGCTTTCCAAATCTTTCCGAAAAATCAAATGAAGCTTCACCTGGATTTCATGAACAAATCCATGAACTTGGGGCCGTCCACAAACCCGAGGGTTCCATGTTTTGCTGATGCTTCGTCGAACCTGAGCCCATCCCCTTTCGAGCCCGGGTAGTAGATGGCGAACGGGATTGGGTCGGAGACATGCGACTTGACGCTTACAGGTGTCGGGTGATCTGGCAGGACGGCAACCCTGCAACCCTCAACCTTGTCGAGTATCCTCCCCAGCAGCCTCTTGTCAAGATCCTCGATCGTTCTGACCTTTTGCCTGGCGTTGCCCTCGTGCCCCGCCTCGTCCGGCGCCTCGACATGGACGTAGACGAAGTCGGTTTTTTTCAGCGCCTTGATTGCGTAGTCTGCCTTCCCCTCGTAATTTGTGTCGTAATATCCAGTGGCTCCAGGCACCTTTACCACCTCCATCCCAGCGTAGACTCCGATACCGTTGATCAGGTTGACGGCCGATATCATGGCGCCCTTCAGCCCGTATTTTTTCCTGAAGCTTTCAAGCTTGGGCCTCCTGCCGGGACTCCACAGCCATATCATGTTCGCCGGGTTCTTCCCTGCCCGCTCCCTCTTGATGTTGACGGGATGCTTTGAAAGAAGCCCCTTTGAGGAAAGCATGAGCCCGTTCAGCATTTTCCCCACCTTCCCGCCCTCTGGGCCGATCATGTGTTTGGATATTTTTTCTCCGACTATGTCGTGCGGAGGGTCGCAGCCCACGGCGATGCTGGCGTTTCTCATGACAAAAATGTGTCTGTACTTAACGCCCAGGTGGTACTCCCCTCCCCCGAGCTTCCTCACCTCCTCCAGGAGCGCCTTGGCCTCTTCGTTCGATATCTGCCCGCCGGAGTAGTCGGCCATGACGCCGCCCCGCTCGGTGACAAGGTTGCACCTGAAGGCCACGTCATTCTTTCCAAGTTTTATCCCCATCGCCCCGGCCTCGAGAGGGCCCCGCCCTGTGAAGTACTTCCGAGGATTATAACCGAGGATTGCCAGGTTCGCCACGGCGGAGTCAGGTACCATGCCGTCCGGGACTGTCTTTACAAGGCCGACCCTGCCCTCTGAGGCAATCATATCCATGTTTGGCTTTCGAGCGGCCTGCAGAGGGGTTTTCCCGCAGAGCTCCTTGCATGGGTAGTCAGCCATCCCGTCCCCGACAACGACGATGCACTTCATTGTTTTTCCTCAAACACGAGAAGTTCTTCCTCGTACTTCCTTTCACCGAAGGCACTGCCGCCCGGGAGGTGTTTAACTTTCTGTTTTGAGAGCTTGCCGACAAACTTTTTATCAACATCCTGGAGGCCGCCGCCAAGAAGCCAGGCCACGGGGATGTTCATGTTGACCGGCCTCACAGGCAGGACGTGCCGGGTGGTCTTGTGGGCGAACACTTTCCCCGAGAGCGCGACTTCCACGACTTCTTCTTTTGTCACCGAAGGAACGAGCATGACGACAGATGTCTTGTCCAAAGTCGCGATGGCGTCCTTCTCTTTCTCATAGCTCAGGCTGAACCCCTCTTCCTTTAGTACGCGCTCGACCCTCTTGATCCAGGCGTAGCTCTCGTGGATCTCTGTTTTTTTCGCCGCTATCAGGTGGCAGTCGTCTGTGGTGACGAGGGCGGCCGTGGCCCTGCGCCCGTCGACCGTGTTTTTCGCGTCTTCCATCGAGGACTGCCTCACATCCAGCCCCAGCAGCGCGAGGATGAGCTTGAGCATCCTCACTATCTCGCCGAACTGGATCCCCTCGCTCCTTGCCACCCTGTACCAGCAGCCTATCCTGATCCTAGGGTCGCTGTAATCAACCGAGCAGACGGGGAGATATTTCAGGCCGAGCTCCTTCGAGGCGGCGACGCGGTGCATCCCGTCGAGGACCACCCTCGTCCTCGCGTCGGCTATTATCGGATCCTTCACGAGGCCGCTGGACTTCATGTCGCCTATCAGCCTTTTGAGCAGCTCTGGCACTATCTCCTCGTGGATTTTGAGTTCTTCCACAGGGAGTACTTCCAGCCTGCACCCGAACCCGTGCTCCTTGAACTCCAACGGCAAGATATCGCCATTAGCACAATCGCCGCCGCTTTCAAAAGGCTAACGCGCGCCCGCTGATGCAGCAGAAAAATTTATAAGAGGTGCGACCCCAACGGAGTTGGGAGGGGTCAGCCCCCACATTCAATCAATGGAAAGGCCAACCAACAGGGGCCGTTTTCGGCCCCTACCAACCAGCCTTCCTCACCCCTCCCACCTTCCTTGGAATTTGCCGTTCCAGTAGCGGCTCACTTCTCTCCGTCCCTAACGCCAGCCTCCAATATCTGGAAAGTGGCGGTCTCTGGCGGCAGCGCCGGGTGGTCGACCAGGTGCGCCGTTCTCATGTTGCCCTTGGATTTTCTCAAGTACATTCGGACGGTCGCCGAATGGCCTAGCACATGGCCCCCGATGGGCTTCGTCGGGTCCCCAAAAAATGTGTCAGGCCTGGACTGCACCTGGTTTGTCACCAGGACGGCCATGTCTTCCAGCTCGGCCAGCTTGTGCAGCGATGCAAGGTGCCGCCCCAGCTTCTGCTGCCTCTCGGCCAGCGTTCCCCTGCCGCAATACTCGCTCCTGAAAAGGGCGGTCACGGAGTCCACCACAAGGAGCCTCGCGTCGTTCTGCTTGGCTATCTCTTCCGCCTTCTCCACCAGCAGCATCTGGTGGTCAGTCGTGTGCGCCCGGGCGACGTAGATTCCATCGAGCGCCTGCTGCGGGTCTATCCCTGCCGCCAGCGCCATCTGGGATATCCTTTCCGGCCTGAATGTGTTCTCGGTGTCTATGTACACAGCCTTCCCTCCGATCCCGCCCTGCTCGGCAGGGAGCTGGACGTTGACGCACAGCTGGTGGGCCAGCTGGGACTTGCCCGTCCCGAACTCCCCGAAGACCTCCGTTATGCCCTTGGTCTCAAGGCCGCCGCCAAGAAGCTTGTCCAGCGCGGCGCTTCCCGTGCTGATGCGGCTGAGGTTCTTCCTGCGCTCAAGCACGTCAACTGCCTTCTCGTAGCCCATGCTGGAGGCCTCCCTCGCGGAGTTGATCAGCTTTATCGCCGCTTTTGCCCCTATCTCCGCCGCTTCCATCAGCTCCCCCGTAGTTGCTACTGCTAGGCTCTCCACAGAGTCGTAGCCCGCGGCCCGAAGTTTTTCGGAGATGGCCGGGCCGACGCCATCAAGTTCTTCAAATTCAACCATTTTTTCACCCCCGTATCTCTCGATTTGGTGCGGGATTTTATGTCGTTTCTGGGGAGAGAGGTCAGCGAAAGTATTGTTTAAATTCATGCGGAAAACCAGCCAAACACCTTAATTGATGCCGTTATCCAAAGTTTCGCAATGTTGCCGCGGCGAAAGTATTGCGTTTGACATGCCTGTCTGGCGATAAACGTTTGACATCTGCGATAAACTTTTCTAATTTGGCCGTCACCAGACCGCGGACAGCAATGTTTTAGCCACCGGCCTCCACTATCCTTTGGTCGCGATGGAAGAAGAACAGGCCCAAGAAGCCGGCCCGCTTGTAGACCTGCAGAGGTTCCAGGGGCAGGTGATTCTCGTCAGCGTGAAGGACGGGCGCAAGTTCAGGGGGAAGCTGGCTCAGTTCGACGAGCACATGAACGTGATCCTTGAGGCCGCCGAGGAGATACCGAAAGAGGGGCAGCCGAAGCAGCATAAGTTGATCATGCTGAAGGGCGGCAACATCTCAGAGGTCTCTGTCTAGAGCTGCCTCATCCCTTCGACCACTTTGGTCCCCTCGAAAACCTCCCTGCCGTGGTCTGTTAGTTTGAATGTCCCGTCCTTCTCGGCTATCAGCCCCCTTTCTGCCAGTGCGCGGACGTACGCCTTCACGGGCCACCAGTTTTCCGAGCCGTGGAGGGCCTTCAGTTTCCTGAGGCTGACGCTGGTTTCAGTGGCGATTATGTCAAACGCCTTCTTTGCGCCGTCCCTGTCGTCGTTCAGCCAGTGTATGTCCTCGGATACTGCCATGCTCCCAGCTATATTCCTCCCGGGGGTAAAAAGCCCTTGAAGCGGGGGCGTCTACTTGGGTTTTTAAAGGAGTTCACGTAATGGAAATTGGTGAACAGTTGAGAGGTTGGTTGCTCCTAGCAGCGGGAATTGTGATTGCCGTGGCGCTGCCCATGTTGGCGATGAGCCAGACAGGATGGGTGAGGCTCGCCGGTCAAATTGTCTTCTCGATAGAGCTGCTCCTGCTCACGGCGGGGGCCGGGCTTTTCGGTTACATTTGTTTGAAAGCCCAGGCCACCAAGTGGGGAGTCGGCCTGATCGCCGTGGCGCTGCTGTGCGTCTTGGCAGTTTACATAGTCTGGGCCGGCAGGCTGCCGTTCTTCTAAAATCCGCCAGGCACTATCTCGTAAAGCTTGTGGAAAAGCTCCTTCAGGGCCTCGGTGTGGTCAAGGATTTTTTCCTTGCCGCCGGGTGTCTTGGTAGAGTAAAGGACCTTTATCGGCATTATTCTCGAGAGGATTATTGCGACCGAGCCGAGCACAAGGCTCATGGCCTGGGTCCCGCCGCTGTAGTTGATCGTGACCTCGTCGCTTGGCTTTATTTTCTCCAGGACTTTCCCGAGAGCGTCGCCGATCGACTCAGGGTCGAAGGCGTCGCAAGGCACGATGTGGAGCTTGCATCTGGCCTTCCTGGCCGCCTCTTGCAGGACCGCGGAGTTGGGCTTTTTGTAGCCGTGCTCGCTCGCCGTGTACTTGAGCCCGTCGTGCGACGCCACAAGATAGCAGACGTTGGGCTTTCTCATCTGGATGATGTGCTCAAGCGGGCGCGGGTGGAAGCCTAGCGTCAGGATGGCAACTTTCATTCACTTTTCCCCCATTGTTCAGCATTCAGCTGCTTCGCTCTTTCTTGGAGTTTCATCATTATAAAGTCTCTGGCTTGGGTCCTCTCGATGTCGCTCTTGAACGAGCTCTCCATGTGCTCGAGCCGAGGCTTCGCAAACATTTCGAAAGCCGCCTCGATGTCGCGGTCGGTTATCAGGGCGTCCTTCACCTTGTCGGAAAGCAGCTCCGCCGCCTTCTGCACTATCCAATCCAGCTCAACGTCCATCCAATCCGAACACTTTTAGTCCCCCCATGTTTAAATGGGGTGCGGAAAGCATGGATGTCTTCGAAGCGATGAAGGCGAGGAGGAGCGTGCGGGCCTTCAAGCAGGAGCCCCTTGCAGAGGGCGACCTGGAGAAAATCCTTGAGGCCGCCAGACAGGCGCCTAGCGCCGGGAACACACAGCCGTGGGATTTTGTGGTCGTGGGGAACGAGCATGTGAAGGAGGGGCTCGTCCATGCGTCGGGGCAGAAGTTCATCTCGCAGGCCCCTGTCGTCGTTGTGGTCTGCGCTGACACTAAAAGGGCTTCCGCGGCTTACGGGAAGCGCGGGGGCGAGCTCTACTGCATCCAGGACACTGCCGCGGCTGTCGAGCACATCCACCTTGCGGCTGTCGCTTTGGGGTATGGTACCTGCTGGGTGGGGGCCTTCGACGAGGGGGCGGCTGCCAAGGCCATAGACGCTCCAGAGGGCGTCAGGCCGGTGGCGATCATCCCGATGGGGCGGCCGGCGGAAAAACCCAAACCCACTTCCAGGCTGCCGTTGGGAAAAATTGTCCACGAAAACGGTTTTTGACGGCATATATTGCATGTCAAACGTTTGACAAAGCTACTTTTGGGTAAAATCGTGTAAATTCACTTTTGATTTCAACTCAGCCGACACCCAGCAACTTCGGCTTTTCAGAATAGACCTTTGAAATGATGACCTGGCTCGAATGCACATATCTGAGGAACGCTCGCCTCACCTGAGGGGCGCTGCTTTTCCTGGCCATCGCAAAAACCGCCCTGCCGATCATCGCTTGGCTCGCCCCCACGGCCCCGGCCCTCTCTGCGGCGGCGATAATCCTTTGCAGCTCCTCGTCGAGAAGCCCCAACCCCTCGGCAAACACGCGGGACTCAGATATGAAAGTGCTGAGAGTCGGCTGCCTCAGCAACCTCTCCACGGCCTTTCCACCCAGCTCTTCGGCGTTTTTCCTGAAATTCCTGCTCGACAGGAAAGACTTTGTTGAGAGCGGCCCCAGCGCAGCACAGACTACCCGGATGTCGGCTGGGACGGGAATTTTCCGCCACGCCCCGTGAGGCGGCGCGCCGGGCCTCACCCCAATCACCAGGCCGCCGAAGGCCTGCGCCCCAACGTCGCCAAGCCCTGTGCGGCATTTGACCTCCGCCACGTGGGCAATCCTGACCATCTCATTTCTCGGTACCCCCACCCCAATGGCTTTTGAAATGGCGAACGCCGCGCCAAGCGCTCCTGCCCCGCTCGCGCCGAAGCCCGCCCCAACCGGGACCTGGCAGATGTGATCGACCTCGATTTCATGATCTCCCTTGGCAAGCTCCAAAATCTTCCCAACGACATATGATGTTGTGTCCGCCCTGATCCTTTCGCCGTCGATCCCAATCTCCAATGATGTTCTCGCCGCCGGTTCGGCTTTCACCATGGTGAGGACTCCGGCGTCAAGGCACGGCCCGCAATTCTTGGAGCCCGCGCGCTCGGGCAGCCTGGCCACGCAGGGCTGGAAAAATCCCGAAATGTGGGCGGGAACAAAGGCAAAGGCCAGCATCACTTCGCCTTCAGCTTCTTCATGGCGGCGTCAAAAATGGCCCCCGCGATCTCCTGCTTGGTCGCGCGCATGTGTTTGGTTTCGGAAGGCGTCAGCAGGGCCACCTCGTTCGTGTCGGTCCCGAACCCTGCGCCTTCGCGGGAAACATCGTTGGCCACCACCATGTCGATCCTGTGCTCGCTAAGCTTCGCCCTGGCAACCGCAACAAGCTGCTTGTCCGTCACGCCGTGCTCGGCCTTGAAGCCTATGACGATGGCCTTCGGCGCTCTCCTCCTAGCCCCGTCGATTATCCTTGGAGCTGGCTTCAACCTAAGTGTGATCTCCCGGGTGTGCCTCAGCTTGGCTTTCGACGGCTCCTCCACGACAAAGTCCTGCGGCGCCGCGGCGCAGGCCACTATGTCCGGCTTTTTCAGCAGTTCTTTGTCAAAAGCCTCCTTCATCTCCTGGGTTCTCTCGACCCTGATGGTCCTGACGCCTGACGGGGGTGTTTCTCCGCCTGGCCCATAGACCAGCGTGACATCCGCCCCCCTCATGGACGCCACCCTTGCCAGCGCCAGCCCCATCTTCCCCGTGCTCCTGTTTGTGATAATCTTGATCGGGTCGATTGGCTCGATCGTCGGGCCAGCTGTGATCAGGACCTTTACCCCCTCCATGTCTTTCGGGCCTAACAGGTTTACAACGAAATTCACAACCTCCTCGACATCTGGGAACTTTGCCTTGGCCTCCTCCACCCTCGGCTCCAGAATTTGGACGCCTGCCGAGAGGAGCCTGTCAAGATTCTCCTTCAGAAGTTTGTGGTCGTACATCGAGCCGTGCATGGCCGGTACGATTGCGACCGGCTTTCCCAACCCCATTGCAACCGAGACAGCTGAAGTCACAGGGGTGTCGTCAACCGCCCATGAAATCTTGCCTATGGTGTTCGCTGTAGCTGGTGCAACTAGAACCAAGTCCGCCCACTGCCCGATAGAAACATGCTCTATCTTCCCCGTGAGTTCAGTGACGACATCGTTCCCAGTGGCCCAGTGCATAAGCTTGGGCGTGACCAGCTCCGCGGCGTCGTCCGACATCACGACTCTGACATCTGCGCCTCGCCTCATCAGCTCCCGCGCGAGCTCCGGGGACCTTGAAATGGCGACGCTTCCCGTGAGGCATAGGACTATCCTCCTTCCCTCAAGCTCCCGGCCCTTGGTGCCCCTAATGTCGTGTGAAGGGTGCATAATTTCCTTACTATGAAAACCTCATTGCCTTTAAACCTGTCCCGTGTTTTTTTGCCTGATGATTTAGAAAATCATTTGACACGCTTCACTGTACGTGCGAAGTCTTCAGGATTTTCCCACGCTGGTCCATCTCGCCGTACCTGATTCTAATCGAGGAAATCGGGCGCCCGTCCTCCGATGGGACAAACGGAACTTCCACCACAGAAAGCTGCGGCAGCCCCTTGGATGCCCTCAGCCTGTTGAGCTCCTCGGCCTTTGGCCTGGTCTCCGGGCTCACGACGATCGCCTCCGCCCCCCTGTCGCTGGCCGCAGGCCCAAATGGATCGAAAAGCACCGCCAGCTTGGCGCGGGGCAGCCACCCCTTCTGCTTCAAAAAGTCCAGCACCATCCACATCCTCATCGAAAGCGGCTGAATCCCGGCAGAGTCCTTCATCAGCAGCTCCTGCATCTCGTCCGAGCAGATTCCAAGCTCCACCTCTTCACCCACCTCGAAGGCCTTGCTCAGGAGCGCGGCGTGGCCGTCATGGAAGTAGTCAAAAGTCCCGCCGACGACGACCTTCCTGAACTTCACTTGACTGCCTCGCTCCACTTCTTCCTGATGGGCCTGTGCGTGAAACGCCTCGCGCGCGGCCCGATGTAGTCCGAGACCCTGTGCCCGCGCCCGACCACGTAATACTTCGTCGTCGTCAGCCCTTCCAGCCCCATCGGCCCCCTGGCGTGCAGCTTCCCCGTGCTTATCCCGACCTCCGCACCAAGCCCATATCGGTACCCGTCACTGAACCTGGTCGAGGCGTTGACCATCACGCTCGAGGAGTCCACTCCCGCCATGAACTCGAGCGCCGCCCCATGGTCGCGCGTGACGATGGCGTCCGTGTGCTTGGAGCCATAGTTGTTGATGTGGTCGACCGCCTCCTGCAGCGAGTCCACCACCTTGATCGAGATGATGAGGTCCAAGTACTCTGTGCCCCAGTCCTTCTCGGTGGCCGGCTTCACCCCTCGCAAAATACTCCGCGTCCTCTCGTCCCCCCTCATCTCCACCTTGGCCGCCCTGTAGCGGAACGCCAGCTTCGGAAGGAACTCCTTGGCGACCTTGGAATGCACGAGCAACGTCTCTGCGGCGTTGCACACCGCGGGGTACTGGACCTTCGCATCATAGCTTATTTCAACGGCCTGCTTCAGGTCGGCGTGCTCGTCGACATAGACGTGGCAGATGCCCTCGGCGTGCCCAAGAACCGGTATGCGTGTGTTGGCCTGGATGTACTTGATGAACTCGCTGCTCCCGCGCGGGATCAGGAGGTCCACCTTGCCGTCCAGCTTGAGCATCTCCTTCACCTCTTCCCTCTCCTCGATCATCTGTATCCAGCCCTCCGGAATGCCGCTCGCCTCAGTCTCCCTTTTTATCAGCTCGTACAGGGCGCGGTTGGAGTGCCCGGCCTCGGCGCCGCCCTTCAGTATGACGGCGTTTGCTGACTTTAGGCACAGCGAAGATATCTGCGGCAGGGCGTCAGGCCTAGCCTCGAAGACTGAGCCGATGACTCCTATGGGGCATGTGACTTTGTAGACCTCCAGCCCCTTGTCCATCTCCATCGCGTAGACCGTCTTGCCTATCGGGTCCTTCAGCCTGGCGACGCTCTCCACCATCTCTGCGATGCTGTCCATCTTCCCCTCGCCCAGCTTCAGCCTCTGGATGAATGCCTTGGATACTGTCCCTCGCTGACGGAGGGCCTCTGCCTCCCGCAGGTCCTCCGCGTTCGCCGCCCAGATTTTTTTCTTGCTGTCCCTGATTGCCTTGGCCACGCTAATGAGGGCGGAACTCCTGACTCTGTCAGGGACATTCGCCAGCTTCAGTGAGGCTTCCCTTGCGGCTTTCGCCTTCTTTAGAACATCACCCATCAGTCCACCCTCGGCAGAAACATTGTCCCGACTTCCTGCCCCCTGATGATCCTGCCTAAAACATCCCTTGCGGCCGCGTTGGCTATCACCACTGCTGTCCCGGCCTCCGATGCCATGCGGGCGGCCTGAACCTTCGTGAACATCCCGCCGAACCCGCCGGACGACTTTAGGACGGCCCGCTCTATCTTGGGAGTGACCCTTCTTACCAGAGGTATTATGTGGCTTTTCCCGTCGCTGGGAGCGCCGCTGTAGAGCCCGTCGACATCGGATAAAATCAGCAGGAGGTCAGCCTTCGCACCCTTCGCGACGTATGCTGAGAGGATGTCATTGTCGCCCAGCTTGATCTCTTCCACCGCCACGGTGTCGTTCTCGTTTATTACCGGGACCACCTCCCACTTCAGTAGGATCGAAAGTGTGTTTTTGAAGTTGCTGTACCTGGCAGAGTCCGTGAAGTCCTCGGCTGAGAGTAGCATCTGGGCGGTTGGCTGCTTCCAGTGGCTGAAGTGCTTCTCGTAGGTCTGCATCAGGAGGCCCTGTCCCACGGCCGCCGAAGCCTGGAGGAGCGGCAGCTGCTTGGGCCGCTTGGCAAGCCCCATCCTGCCCATCCCCGCCCCCACGGCCCCGGATGTCACGACAAGAACGTCCCTCCCCTGCTTCCTGAGGACCATGACGTCCGAGACAAGCTTCTTAACCTTGTTCTCGTCTAGCTTGGAGTCTGCGGTCAGGCTTTTTGTGCCGACCTTAACAACGACCCGCCGGGCCTTCCTCAGGTCCTTCCTTCCTGAAATCACATTCACACCTCAGTCAACCTTCCCAGTCGGGATAAATAAAAGTGCCTTTGGCGGGCCGCCCGGCATTTTTTCGCCCCAGCCTCAACAAGTTTATAACTCGCACCGCGGATTGATGCATGTGAGGACATGGAAATATCTTGGGAGAAACCAGTTCTGGTGTTTTACGAGGACAAAAGTGACGACCCACAAAGGAAAGCTTTCCTTGTTGTAAAAGCGAAAAAGCTGGTCGTGAACAAGGAAAGCGGCAGCGACGTGAAAGGCAGCCTGCACGATTTTTTCCCTCTGATGGGCGACGTTGACCAGCTATACAAGCACGGCAAAAGCTCGTCCACATGCATAGTCTGCTGGATGGACGACCGCGAGGAAGATTTTGACAGGGCCTGGCGGCGCATGGATGGAGTGAAGTTTTCGGCTGCGGAGTCAAAGGAAGGCAGGTCTGGCAAGTTTGGGGAACCAAAGCGCACTTACAACGCCGAGTTCACATGTAAGGGCGCGAAACTTGAGTGAAGTCAGCTTTTGCACCACTTCGTCACGGCTTCGAAAAGTTCCGCCCCGTCAGTCTGCTCCAACTTGAACTCGTCCCCGCGCTTCGCGTACCGCTTCGCCACGAGATCGGGGTCGGCCATCTCAGGCTTGAAACCAGGCAGCTCTTTCCAATCGAGCGGCATTGAAATCAACCCAGTCCTGTAGTGCATCGAGTAGGGCGCCCGGATGTCCCCCATCGGCTTTATTATTGACGCGTCGAGCAGGACCTTCCCCTGCCGCGCCTCCTTCTTCGCAGTTTCTGATGTTGTTACGCCAGGAAGCTTCTCCGCAACCCGTGACTCAATAAATCTCACGATGTCTGAATAAAATCCAAACATGTTCTTCTCCCTCTTCCCCGCCCTCAGTTTTTTTGGTTGGTAATCTTTTGGCAAATCGTGCTGTTTGAACCTCGCCCAGATTTGGAACCCGCGGGAGCCTGAGAATTTTATCTTCGGCCCAACGCCATAACTCCTCAAGACACCATAAGCTTCCCTGACAACCCTCTTCGTCTTATCCATTGGTACATCTTTTCCCGCGTCGAAATCCACGACAAGCCAGTCGGGGCGGTCGCTGCCAATCTCATGGATGTATGGAATGAAGTCTATGCCATGGACATCTAGCCACTTCTCAATGTCGGCACTGCTTTTGATCATTATGTATTTCGGCCCGAGCTTCCGCTGCAGCCAGGCCTTCCCCGTGAAAAGCCTGAAGACCGAGACCCACCTGTCGCGGCATAACTCCAAGATGGTATCCGCCACATGAGGGTAGTAACTCTTGGCCCTGTAGACCTTCAGATAGTCCTGGTTCAGGCGGTCCTTCACTTCCCGCCATCTCTTTTCGAAATGCATGCGTCCGGCCTCTGTGACGGAGTACTCATCCGCTTTTTCCTCCACAAGCCCTTTTTTGACCAGGCCTTCGAGCAGAACTTTTGTTTCATTTTCGCCGAAGCTGCGTCCGGCGTCGCGGCTCAACTTCTCCCTGACATGCACCAGATCGACAAACTTGCCGCGGCGCTTTATCGCAAGTGAAGTCAAAATATGGTCGTCTGGCCCGGCCTTCGGCATCTTCACACTATCCTGGATCCCAGGTTCACTCGGGCGCAATTATCTGCTCAACCTTGTCGCCCAGCAGCTTCTCCGCGCAACTCCAGCACACGAACCCTGCTTTCGGCGCCCCCGGCTTTAGTACTTTGAGGTAGCCGGCGTCGTAGCTCATAATCTGGACGGCCTTGCCGCAGAGCTTGCACTTTGGTCCTTTCCCCGGCATATCCACCTAATCAGCTCTGCGTCCAAGGTTAATAACTTCCGCACCTAAACCACGTGAAGAAAATGATGCAAATCCTGCGTGCGCCAAAAATCGACCTCAAGACCCTGATTAAAATCCAGGAAAAAATCGTCTGGCAGGTGAGGCGTCGGGACGGTTTAAAGAAACTGCGGAGGATAGCCGGCTGCGACATATCTTTTGCCAGGAGAAACATTGCCTACGCTGCCTGCGTGGTGCTCGACTACCGGACCCTTGAAGTTCTCGAAAAAAAAGTCGTGAAGGTGAAGCTCAGGTTTCCCTACATCCCCACATTTCTCGCATTCAGAGAGTTGGAGGGCATGCTCCTTGCCGTTAAGGAGATGGAAGCGGACGTCTACGTGGTGGGTGCCCAAGGCCTCGCCCATCCGCGAAGAGCAGGCCTCGCCTGCCACCTCGGAGTTGTATTGGACAAGCCAGTCATCGGGGTGGCGAAATCAATCCTTGTGGGAAAAGCTGCGGTGCCGGCCAATCGCAGGGGCGCCCAGACTCCTATAAAGGAGAAGGGGGAAATTATCGGGGCAGCAGTCAGGTCAAATGCTGGCTCCAAGCCCGTCTACGTCAGCATCGGCAACAAGATCTCACTAAAGACCGCGGTAAAAATTTCAATTGATACAACAAGGGGGCACAGGCTGCCGGAGCCTCTTCAAAAGGCCCACGAGCTGGCCACTGAAGCAGCGCGACGGCTTTAACGTGGGGAGATGTTGGGATATTGATGAAAGTCGGCCTCTCAAACCTGTTGTTCGTGAGAAGCTCCGTCGAGAAAAGCGTGGAAAAGTGTGCTGAACTCGGAGCAGATTTCATAGAGATAATCTACGACTTCCCTCACTTCATGCCCGGGCACGACCCCCACGAGCTCAGGGCTCTGCGCAGGCTGATAGAGCACAACGGGCTCGGCGTCTCGGTCCATGGGTCTTTCTGGGACTTGAACCCCGCCAGCCACAGGCCGGAACTCTGGAAGCTCTCGCTCGACCAGGCGAAGAAAAGCCTTCAGGCATGTAGCATCCTCGGCGGGAAAATCACGGTGCTCCATCTTGGCAGGTGCCCTATCTCGGACCTCAAGTGGTTCATGGATGGGTCGAAGAGACTGTACGACAGGTTCATCAAGGAGTGCCTTGGTTATGCTCGAAAGCTTGACATCACCATTGCGTTGGAAAACATGGACCTATCTTTCATTCCTTACTCCACGCTGCCGGAGCTCAACAATCTGACGGACCGCTTTGATGGGCTGAAAGTTTGTCTGGATGTGGGGCACGCCTACCGCAAGAATGACGTGTGGCGCCCTTACCAAAGTGGCAAAACACAGAAAAAGAAAAACAGGGAGGCAAAGATCGCCAGGAACGTGAAACGGTTGGGAGACAAGATTGTCCACGTTCACTTCCACGACAACCACGGCGGGAACGACGACCACTTGGTGCCGGGCCAAGGCAAAATGAACTTCGGCCCCATCGTGAAGGCAATCAAGGGCACAGGCTTTGATGGGTTTGTTGTCATTGAGCTCTTCGACCCGGGGAACGCGGAGAAAGCCGGGAGGGCCGGGCTGGAAGCAACGAGGAGAATATTTGGACTTTAAGGTCTTCCATGAAAACCGTGAAAATAAGGGTGGTGCCGAACGCGAAGAAGGATGAAGTCTTGGACAAGGGAGAATTTCTCAAAGTCTATGTGACATCCCCACCCGCGGATGGCAGGGCCAATAAGGCCGTGGTTGAAGCCTTGGCAGAATTTTTTGCTGTGAGAAGAAGTAGCGTCAGGATAATCAGGGGCGAAAAGTCAAGAGAGAAAATTATTGCAATCGATGAAGAAACGTGATTTTGTTCAACTTATCTCTGCCACAACCGTCGTGAACACCGGCCCTCGGATGTCTATGCGCTTGTTGTTCGCCGTGATGTATCGCTGCCCCACGTCGTCTATCACTAGGTTAATGTCGCTCGGCAATTTTACATTCCTCGCTCTGACCTGCACCTGGCGCTCGCCCTTCTCAGCCGCGTTCTCTATCTCACTAGCGGCCAGAGCAGCGAAAGCGTCGATGAACCTGATGTTGGTCGCCGAGCCCTTCGCCCTGACCTCGGCCAGAAACTCGTCGTCCTTCCAGCCCTTGGGAGGCAGCCCGACCATGTTTCCGTCAAAGATATAAACTTCATTGAAACCTGCCGGCCCTATCAGCTTCGTGTTGCTCTCGGGCTCCACCACTTTCACTTTCGCCCGCATGCCAAGAAGCTCCCCCTCAAAAGCCGTGAACTCGCAGGGGCTCGGCTCATCCGCGTGTTGTTCAGCCTCCTTGACGATCCTGTCCATTATCTTCCACCCGACTTCAGTCCTCGGCCTGCGATCAATTTTCACCAGCTTCACCAGCTCGGCATCCGAGAATTCCGCCTGCTTGTAGACGTGGGGGAAAACAACCGCCCTGATGTCCTCCTCCCCTGTTTCTATCATCAACATCCTCTCCAGCCCGACCCCGAGGTTGAAGACCGGGTAAGGGATGTCGTAATTGCTCAGCGCCACCGGGCTGTAGAAACCCGCGTCGCCCACCTCAACAAAGTCCCCCGTCCGCGGATGCTTCACAAAAATCTCGGACTCCGTCTGTGGGGCATAGTACTTGGACGTGGCCTTCTTCCTTTCCATCTTGATTTCATTGAAGCCAAGCTTCGCGAGGACCTCCTTCACCAGCCGCTCGCCGTCCTCCAGGCTCATCCTCTCCGTCATGACGACTATTGAGGCAGTCCAAGACTCGTAGAGGTGGTGCGCGTCCAGCTTCTGCTCGCGCCTGAACTTCGGCCCGATTGAGAACAATTGCAACGGAAGCGGCTCCTTCTTCTGGAGCTCCTTGAGAACCCCGAACCATCCCGCGCTCGTGTGCGACCTGAGCGTCAAATCCATCGGCACGGGCTTCAGCTCCCTGAACTTCGGGAATAGCGTGAGGACTGCCGTGGCCTGCTCCTCGCTAAGCCCCAGCTCACTCACCATAGTCTCAACGAGGTTGTCGGAGTCTATCTTTCCCTTCTTGTACTGCCTGAATATCGCCTGGAGCTTCCTCACGTCCTTGAAGCCCGGCGCTACTTTCTTCAGCTGCTGGAGGTTCTTCTGGCTTATCCCGATGTCAGGCCGTTCCAGCCCGGCAAGGAAGAATACCCTGTCAAGGATCACCGCGGACTCCGGCCCATACTGCGTCTGGACTTCCCGCTTGTCCACGAGGATAGGCACGACAACTTCCGTGAACCCGAGTTCAAGAAGCGCCCACCTTGCCCGCTCAATCAAGTCGTAAAGTGGGTGTGGCCTCTGCTTTTTCTGTACTGAATAAAATGTCCCTTCTTTCTCAATGAGATTTCCTCCCTCGACCCACGCCGTCTCATAGTCTTTCTTCGCAAGAGCGCGTATCTTACCCGTGTCGAACTTCATGCTTCTCCCTCAGGGCCCGCTCCAGCCTCTCCTGCCTGAGTGCCATCGTGAGGTCTCCGCGCGTCTTCTCGATTATCTGCCTAGCGGCGTCCTGCTTTCGCCTCATCCCCGGAAGGACGGCGTCCGCGTAGTCGAACTCCATCATGAAATCGAACATCTCCTCCATGAACTTGAGGGTCGCCTCAGCCCTCTTTACATCCCCCTCCCTTATTGAATCCAGCGCCATCCTCCTGAGCTCCCCGACAGCGTCAGCCATTCCGGAAAGGTACGGCTTGTAGGGGACTTTTATCTCATCAGGCAGAAAAAGCCTGCCATTCTGGGCGATCCCCCTGACCAGCTCCGCTTCGGCGTACTCCTGCTGCGCCGAAAAAATTATCCCAGAAGAGGCGAGCTCCTTGTCATCCTTCACGAGCTTGAGCGCGGCCGCCATTTTCCTTCTTGCGTCCACCAGGAACTTCTGGCTCAACGCCCTGTCGTTCCTGTGTATGGCGCTTATGGCCCTTGAAGCGCTTCTTATGACATCCCTCGACATCTCGGAAACTTTTTCCCTGAGCACCGCCTGTGAGTCAAAATGCCCGCGCATTTTTCCTAGCAGTTTTTTCAAGGGATCCCGACCGGATTGGCCTTCAGGCCGGCAGCTTGCGTCTCCTCGGCGTGAGGTATATTTCTGGAATCCTTGGAAGAAGGTAAGGCGCAAGGATTTTGGACGCCCGCCCTATGTCGCTGGAGGTTACTATCCCGACAACATGCCCCTCCTCAACGACAGGGACCCTTCTTATCGAATGTTCGTCCATGATTTTCGCGACTTCTAACATCGGGGTCTCCGGCCCGACCGTCAGGAGAGGCTGGGACATTATTTTTTCTACAGTTGCAGTGTCCAGTTTCAGCCCTTCAACAACAGCCCTGACCAATATGTCCCTGTCTGTGATCAAGCCCATCGGCTTTTCCCCCCGGACGACCACTAGGCTCCCGACCTCTTTCCTTGTCATGAGTTTCGCTGCTTCCAGAATGCTGGCATTGATGTCAACCGTGGCCACTTCCTTTGTCATGAAATCCCTCGCGTACACGACCATATCATCCCTCCGAACTATCACTACCTAAATCACTTCGCGGCTTAAATATTTCTGGTGTGGCCGGAATCCAAGGAGAACGCGCTATCTTTTCAAAAGGGCCACGCGGCTTGGTTCCGAATCGTTCGCCATCCTGTACCCAACTTCCCCCGCGAGCTTCTCAGCGAACGCCATGACCTCCTGATGAAGCGGCATGTTTTCCATTTTGAGCCTCTTTCTTGAGAACCCCACCCAGATGTACCCCTTCACCTCGAGGAAGTCGCAGCCGGTCTTTTCAACCAGCTTTGCGTAGCCAGCGGGGTTCTCCATGTTCAGCCCTTTCGCGAGAGTAAGGCGGACAGCCTTCCGGCAGCTGAAGGAAGGCATGAGCTCCAGGCTCCTGTTGAGTTTTTCCCACCCCCCTGCCACCGGCCGGCATGTCCTTTCATACGTGGCTTCGTCGGGCGCCACGAGGGAGATGTAGATCTGGGTTGGCTCAACAATTTTTTCCAAGACCTCGGGGTGCTGCCCGTTCGTGACCAGGAAACTGGTCATCCTCCTTTTTTCACACTCCATGATCATCTCATTTATTTTGGGATAGATGGTGGGCTCCCCTGCAAGGGAAATCGCGCACTGCTTCGGGTTCTGGGCCTCCTTGAACTTCTGCTTGTCCACCGCAGGGTTGCCCCCGAACCCGCTGAGCAGAAGCCTCTGGGCCGAAATGGCGCCGTCTAGTATTTCAGCTGGGTCGTCGGCCCCCCCACTCCAACTCGGCATCGTCATGTCTGTGTTGCGCCAGCAGAAGACGCAGCGGTGGTCGCAAAAGGGGAGGCTTGGGGTGAGCTGCAGGCAGCGGTGGCTCTTGATTCCAAGTTCCGAGGTGTAGAACTGCTCCTTGTAACAGGCGCCTTCACCCAGCAGGCTCTTTTTTGTCCAGTGGCAGACTTTGACAGCGCTGTGCCCGCTCTCCCCCACGACCCTGTACCCCGACCGCTCAAGTTTGGGAATTTCTGGGCTGAATGCCGCCATCCTACTCCCTTGGGTTCAGCTTTTGCTGCAATAGCTTTAGGAAATGCTTCTTTACTTCGCCTAGCTTGCCCTCCCCGTTGGCGCTTGCCGCCCCCGGGTGGCCGCCGCCGCTGCCATTGAACTGCTTGCCCACCTCCTCCATCATCTCCCCGAGGTGGATCCTGGTCCGCTCTATGAGCTCCGGCCTGGCCCTGCCGCTGAGCCTGACCTTTCCTTTTTCCTCAGACCCGACCAACGCTAGGTCGGCCCCGATTCTTACAAACATCGAGGCGGCATCCCCCTCAAACGAACCCAACTCAGAAAAAACAACCAGGTTTCCATTAATCCTGTGTAGCTCCGAGCGGCCGGCGGCCTTCAGCATCGCGACCCTTTTGGACGGGTCGTCCGGCTGCCTCATCAGCTCCATGACCTTCTCGTATTCGGCGCCGGCCTCCAGCAGGCTGTTGATTGCCGTGAATGTCCCGGGCTTGGCCAACCTGAAATGTGCAGTGTCGCTGATTATTCCAGCCAGGAGGAGGGAGGCCTGCGCGGGGGACGGCTTTGCCCCCAGCTCTTGGACAAGCTTCAGAACAAGTTCGGACTCGGAGGGAAAGTCGTCGCGGACAAGGTAAAATTCCGCCGCGTTTTTCATCTCCTCCACCGGCCTGTGATGATCAATGACTGCGATTTTTTTGCCCGACTCTTTGAGCTTTTTCCCGAACTCCCCGAGGTGGCCGAAGCTTGAGGTGTCCACCATCACCACAATGTCTTGGTCTAGCAGGGGGTTGACGGCCACCTCCCTTCCGAAGGCCTTGAGAATTGATTGGGCAAATGACGAGATGTCGTCGGCCGCCCCGGCTCTGGCTCTCCCGCCCAGCTGGGTCAGAACCTCGGCAAGAACAACCGAGCTTGCCACGGCGTCAGGGTCGGCGTTGTGGTGGCAAAGGACAAGAACACTCTGGCCGCTCCTGACAGCTCCCAGCAAAAAATTGGCCGCTTCCCTCATGGGGCAACCTCAGCTGGCCGCTTCCGGCGTTGGTTGGCTTTTGAGAGATTGGTCCAGCTTCTCCCGCATCTCCTGCAGGCGCTGCATCGCTCGCTCTTCCTGCCTCTGGATTGTCTTAACCCGGAGGTCGATGGTCTCCTTCTCCTCAGTCAGGTTCTTCTCGACATCCTTCTTGCTGGACTTTACGAGAATCGTCCCGACGCTCTTGTAGACTGTGGCGTCATCCTGGAGCTTCCCTAGCTCCTCTATCGCCCTTTCGGTCTCGTGCAGGAGGACCTCGAGCTGCTGCCTCTGGCTGAGTAGTGCCTGGGCCTGCTGCTGCACCTGCTGGAACTGCGCCAGCTGATGCCTCATCTGCGGTGATAGTTTTTCCATCATTTTCCTTCCCGACCATGTCCCGCGCAACCGTCGCCCACCTCAGGAACGAGTTCAGGGCCGCGCGCAGGGAGGCCGTATCCTCAGCTTCTACACGGAGGCATAAAACGCTTTTCCTGCGGGTGATGCTGGCCTTGCACTTTGCGGATGGGGGGAGTTGCTCCTCGGGCCTGACCGCCCTCAGCACCGCCTCTGCCTCCTTGGGACTTTTGAACTCAAGCTCGACCACGCCTATCGCTGCTTCAGCTTTTGCCATGAGACTTCTCCAACGGATCTGTAAATCAATTTCAGCTCTGCTTCTGGGCGGATGCCAAAGAAGGCTGGTAAGCCCCTCCGGCAAACTTGACCCCGCAACGCCCGCACTCCCAAATGGCGGTGCTGACTCTCCTGACCCTGACTGCCCCACAGCTCGGGCACTTGTACGTTTGCTTGGCCTTCTGCTGCACTTCCCCATACAGCCTTCTAATCTTTCCGCCGTAACGTGGCCCGAACTTGCCAGTTATTCCCACTTTTTTTGTTCTAGGCATCTTCTTACTCCAGAAGCTTTCTGAACTCGACAGCCTTTTCCCTCACAAGAGAGTAGGCCTGCAGCGCCTCTTCCTTGGTGAAGTACCCTGCGCCGCCCTTCTGCATCGCGCAAATGCTTCCGTCCTCCGTGGTTATCAGAGTCAACCTGGCCTCCATCACCTGCTCCTCGTCCAAGCTAGGGTCGACCAGAAGCTGCCCGTTTATCTTCGCGACGGTAACGGCCACGGGCTTCTTTCTCAGTGGAAACTCGGGCTGTGTCCACGCCTCGTCCTCAGGCGGCTTCACGTCAAGCAGCGCAGCCATTGCCGCAAGCGCCGCGGCATCCAGCAGGTTCCCGTCGTGGTCAAGGACATCTATGTCAATGAAGACCGACCAGACCTCCTCACCTGATTTTATAGACAGTTTCTCGAGGTCTATCGTTTCAGATTCTCTGACACCCCTGTCCACAACCCTCGCAAGCTCGATGGCCTCCACCTTCGGCGGCCCCGGCTCGAAGAGCGGGAACGCCATCGGCAGCAGTTCCGAGTTCACCATCAGTATGCCGCTGTCAGGTGTGTCCGGGAAAGGTTCTCCCTTCCCAAGCTTCACCCCGACGAGCACATGCGTCTTGCCAAGCTTGACTCTCGCCGATCCATTTGCGGTCTTTATCACGCCTTTCTCGACGGTCGCTTCCCTTAGCTGGTCCAGAGTTCTCTCGTCTGCCCTCTTGCCCTGCTGGACAAGTGAGATCACGTAATCCCGTTTTACTTTTGAAGCTATCTCCATCATTTCTCCTCCTTAACCTCGTACTTCTTCTTCAATGCTTCTCTCTGCGCGTCATAAATCTTTCCGCATCCCTGGAAGGCTAGGTCAAGCGCCTGGTTGAACTCCTCCCCTGTGAAGTGTCCGTCCATCTGCAGCAGGGTTATCGCATTTTTCCTAGGCATTATCGCCACAGGCATGTCTGTCTGCCCGAGCTGGTCCTCATCCTTGAACAAGTCGATAACTATCGTGTCGTCGACTTTCCCCACCGCCACAGAAGAAATCAGATCCTTCATGGGGATTCCAGCATCCGCCAACGCCACCGACGCCGCGTTTATTCCTGCGGTCCTGGTCCCGGCGTCCGCCTGCAACACCTCTATGAAGACATCTATGACGGACCTTGGGTAAAGCTCAAGGAACATCACAGGCTCTATCGCTTCCTTGGTGACTTTGGAGATTTCCATTGACCTTCTGTCGGGTCCGGGCCTTTTCCTGTCGTCCACAGAGAAAGGCGCCATGTTGTACCTGCACCTGAGCACCGCCATGTCAGGCTTTGCGTCATGTCTTGGGTGCATCTCCCTTGGACCATACACTGCGGCGAAGACCTTGTTGTTGCCCATCTCTATGTAGGCAGAGCCGTCCGCTCTCTCAAGCGGCCCGGCGACAATCTTCAGCGGTCTAAGTTCATCTGGAGCTCTTCCGTCAAGCCTCTTCCCGTCAACTATCAGCTTCTCTGGTTTGTCCATTCATTCACCTCCGGTTTTCTCTTTTTCAAGCAAAAGCCGCACACGGTCTGTTAAACCGCTGGTGTGCGCCTCGCGCTCGATCATGAGTAACGCCTCCACGACGGCGTTCACGTTCCTCTGGTCTTTCCCAGAAATTATGATCCTTCCATTTTGCCCGACTGTTATTCTGCAATTTCCTACCTCCTTCAGAATCTTCAACATGGACCCTTTTTTACCCAGCACCCGCGGGATTTTGGTGGGGGAGATCTCGACCAGTTTTCCCTGTGTGACCTTCCCAAGGCCCGGCTCCCCTGCCTCCAGCATCACGTCCATGTCCTCGTCCACGTCCCTGACCCTCAGAAAAGCGACGTCGTTTATAGTGAGGTACCTGCTTATGTCTTCGCGAGAGAGATCCACCTTCCTCCCGACAAAGTCCGCGGCAAAAAGGTTCCCTGTGTATGAAGAGTTTATATCCAGGGTCCATCCCGACATGTACATGTCCACGACAATCCCCACGACGACGTCCCCCCTCACAGGCATGTATTTTCCCTGGAGGGGTATCACTCTTAATTCCTTTTCCCGGAAATCCGTCAGCCCGACGACCGCAGAATATATCGCATCGCCATCCTTGTAAGCCCCTCCCCGGAGGATGAACTGTCCCTCCGCCAATAGCTGCCCGGGCACAACCAGCTCCCTGTTCTGGACGCGAATCAGCTTATCACCTTCGTCTGTGCCTCTCCCCTTGTGAGGTCGTTCAACTTGTCAAAGAACTCTGCTTGGACCCCTGCCGGTATCTCCACCAGCACCGTCCATGAGCCATCCCCTGACCACTCCTCCTGCTTGATCGTGCTGAACTCCCGTACAGCGCGCTGCGCCCGCCCCACATGGGTCGCTGGGATCTTGATGGCGATTCTCCTTGTTTCGAACTTGAGCGGCAATACAGGAAGCAACATCTTGACCACCTTCGTGACCTGTTCCTCGGCGCTCTTGAACTCTTCTATCTGGACCTTCGCCTGCTCCATCGCGGCCTCTATCCTGGCAGGCGGATGAGGCGCGCCTGTTTGAGGGTTGATGGCCCTCTTTGAGATAATCGATACAACTTGCTTGAACCTCTGGTCCCTCATCTTTCTCTTCTGCTCTGTTGTGATCTGGACATCGCCTTTTTTGATTATGCTCTCAGCCACCTTCACGACGTCAAGAGTTCCAAAAGCCTTCTTCACCATCTCTTCAGACGCCGCGTCTCCCTTCTTGGAGTCCTTGAAGACCTTGTCCACCGCGAGCGCCCCGCCGACATCCGAGCTTTCCCCGGTCCTCACAGCGAGCGCTAGTTCCGGGTCCACCAGGACCTCGAAAGTCGTGCCCTGGGTGGACAGCCTCGCTATAACAGCATCCTCCAGCTTTACCATCGCCCCGCTACTCCTTGGACGGCTTGGCTGCTGGCTTTCCCAACTGTTTCACATACTTGGCGATTTCTTCGGCGCTGGGCCGCTCGAATCTGGCGGTCTTCGTGGGGATAACTGCCATTTCTATCTTCTCTGGGCCCAAGTCTCCCTCCAAAACCACCCGGAGGGACTCCAAAGCCAAGAGGATTGCCTGGTTCAGAGAAAGTTCTTCGTCATATTTGTGCTCCAGTATCTCCAATGCAGTCTGGGCGCCGCCTCCGATCACTTGGCACCTGTAGGCAGCCACAACTCCGCTGGGGTCCGTCTCGAAAAGGTAAGAGCTCCCGCCGTCAACACCGGCAATCAGCAGCCTCGCGCCGAATGGCCTCACTCCCCCATGCTGGGTGTAAAGCTGCTTTATGTCGCCTATCTTCTTCGCCAATGTCTGCACGCTGACGGGCTCGTCGTACCTGAGGCGGTGTATCTGGGCTTCTATCCTGGCGTGATCAATCAGCACCCTCGCGTCGGCAATAAGGCCGGACGCCGCGGCTCCGATGTGCTCGTCCACCTGGAATATTTTCTCTATTGAGATTTCCTCAACAAGTTTTCCCCTGACTCTCTTTTCTGCAGCCAAAACCACTCCTTCTTTTACCTTGATGCCCAAAGCAGTCAGTCCGCGCTTGACGGCCTCTTGGGCGTACTGAACCTGGAAAAGCTTCCCATCTGGGCTGAATACTGTTATTGCCCTATCGTACCCGGCTCCGGGCGGTGCAAATGCCATCATCTCACCCAATGACTGTAATCGTTGACTAATACTGGTTGTTAGGGGCACTTTTAACCCTTTTGTGGGTGATGCGCCGATTTCTGCCCCCATGTTTTGTTTTCGTGAATTTAATTCTCGCGGTTTTGATCGTCCCTGAAACCCCCAGTATTTTCAAGCTGATGCTGCCACGCCCCACGAGCTGCTCAATCTGGGACTTAACAGCTGGGAGGTCCAAGTGCCCGCACCTGATGATACCTTCCCTGGAGTCCTCGTCAAAATCGAGCAGCGCCAAAGAACTCGCGCTTTTTGACTTTATTGCACTCACAAGTTGTAATACTTCATCCCTGCCGCCCGTGGCCGCCGCGAACGCTATGTATCTTTTTCTCTGCATGCGTACACTATGGTATTTTTTCGCGCAAAAACCTCTCCACGGCTGCCACGGCCGCCTCCTTCCTTGCGGGGTAGACGGCGATCTTGAGCCGGAGGTGGACCGAGTCCCCGCCTTCCGCCAGAGAAAGCTCTCCGGCGGCCAGCCTTTGCTTGTCAAACCTGAGATAAAGATTGCAAGCGTCGTCCACTCTGTTTTCAATCTCGTCCCGTATTTTGGCCAGGTCTTTGGCCGGCAGCCGCTCCAATACCTCCCGCAACAGCCGCGAGATGTCCGACTTGCCTTGCAGCCTGGCCTCGACAACAGTTATCGGGTTCCCGTAGTGCCCCTTGGTTTTCGAAACTTTCGTGGCCACGCCTTCCGGAAGCAGCGCCCTGAGGCTTTTTGAGACAAGCCCCTCGCTTTCGGTCGCGTGGGCGTACACGCTCAAAAAAGCGTTGATGAAAGGTGACTCGCTCACTTCGCTCTACCGCGCGCCCGGACGCCTGGTCGTAGCCGCTCGGCACCCTTGCCTTTCCACAGCAATCCGCGGGTCCTTCTGCCGGCCCTTGTGAGCCCCCTGTGGACCCGGCCCCTCTGATGGCCTTCTGAAACCCATCCAAGCTGCGGGTCGCTCTTTATGCTCGGGTGGTGCGGGTCCAGCATGATGACCTCAAAGTACTCGTGGGTCCCGTCAGAACCTGCATGATAAGAGTTCAGGATCTCCAAGTTTGGGAACCTTCTGGCCGCCCTCTCCTCGGCCATCAGCTGAATGTTCTTCTTAGCTGTTATCTTCAGGACGCCCATGCGTTTCGGCCTCCTGCCTCTGGTCGGCCTGACTTTTCTCCTCCCTCCCTTCCTGACGCGGGCCCTGGCAACCACGACCCCCTGCTTTGCCTTGTAGCCCAGAGACCTCGCCCTCTCAACATCTGTGGGCCGGTCGACTCTGACTATGGCGTCCCCCTGCCTCCAAATTCGCATCCTCTGCCTGGCCGTCTGGATATCTGTGCTCATGTTGTCACTTTCTCATCTCATTTTTTAACTTCTGCGCTATGACCACCGCAGCGTAGGCTTGGGCCTCCTCGGTGGACGCGCCTATGTGTGGGGTCAAAACCACATTCTGAAACTTCAGGAGCGGGCTGCTTTCCGGGGGCTCCTTCTCGAAAACATCCAGGCATGCCCCGGCCAGCCTCTTTTCCTCGAGCGCCTTTACAAGGGCCGCCTCGTCGACCACACCGCCTCTGGAAGTGTTTATGATCACTGCGGTCTTCTTCATCATGGATATCTCCCTCGCCCCAACCATGTGCGTTGTCTGAGGGATGAGCGGCACATGTATTGTTATGTAGTCAGAATCTTTCACCAGTGTATCGAGGTCCACATACCTGCTGCCGATGCCCTTCGCAAAATCAAGATTTTTCACTACGTCGTAAAGCAGCAACTTCATCTCGAATGCCTTGGCCCTTTCGGCAACTGCCTGGCCGATCTTCCCGGTGCCGATTATCCCAAAAGTCTTCCCGCGAAGCTCCGTTCCCATCAACTGTTTTTTCTCCCACCGCCCCTGCTTCATGCCAAGGTCGGCCTGAGGTAATTTCCTTGCAAATGAAAGCACAAGGCCGAGAACAAGCTCTGCCACGGATATCGTGGGGGCCTCCGGCGCGTTCAGGACTTTTATGTTTCTATCTTCGGCGGCTCTGACGTCGATGTTGTCGAGCCCGACACCGGCCCGCGCTATGAACTTCAGCTGCCTGCCTGCGGAGATTACCTCTCTTGTAACTTGGGTAGCGCTTCTGACGATCAAAACATCGAAGCCTTTAACTTTCTCGATCAACTGCTCAGGCTTCAGCCCGGTCGCCACCTCCACCTCTCCGATCTCTTTCAGGAGATTCAAGCCGTCCTCATGTATTTTGTCCGCAACCAATATTTTCAGGTCCATCACCTTGTTGAAGAGTCATCCTGCCAATATAAGAGTAGCGAGCTTTTTCAAGTGTTCCTGAACTTCCTGTAGGCCGCCCTCAAGCTTGCCCCTTCATGAAGGTTGGCCAGTATGATCTCCATCCTGTGCCTGCTCCTGACTGTCTTGAGCATTTGCTGCAACAGGAACGGCGGCCGCATCACGAAGCTTGAGTAAAATTTGCCAATCATCTCTCGTAGCTGGTTCTCCGTTAGTCGAGACGGGAAAACATTCGCCGCTATGAGCTCTTCCTCCCACAGCTTTGACTCATCAAGGTATCCTTCCTTCACGGCGGTGTTCCAGAGGTCCATCCCCGGGGAGATACAGAGGATGTTCACCTGAGGGAAATCCATGCCTTTCAAGCTCTTCGCAAAGTCAAAGGTCTGCCGCACATCGGCGGTGTCTTCAATCGGCGTGCCGACAATGAAGGATCCTATGACATTTTCTATCCCCCCATCTTTGCAATTTTTCACGGCTACCTTGGCCATGTTGGGGGTCGTGTTTTTTCCGAAGTAGTTCAGGACTTTTTGGCTGCCGCTCTCCATCCCAAAGTACATTGTCTTGCACCCGACGCCCGCGAATTTTTTCAAAACCTCCCGGGAGGCTTCGTCGACCCTGCCCTCCGCCCAATAGTTCATCTTGATCTCCCGCTCCTTGAGCATGTCGCATATTTTATCCATCCTTTTTCTGTTGACGAGAAGGTTGTCATCCACGAAACCAACCTCTTCATAACCCTCCCTGCAAAGCATCTCGATCTCGGCGACAACTGCTTCCGGCGACCTGAACCTGGTTCTCCTGAGGGAGAAGGCCGCGCAAGCGCAGTACCTGCAGTTGTATGGGCAACCCCTCGAGGTCAGGACGGTGGTGAACCTGCCGCTGCTCCCGAACACTCCCATTATCTCCGAGCGGTACTCTTCCTCAAGCAGTGACCTGTCCGGGACTGGAAGGACGTCCAGGTTGTCGATCAGCCGCCTCTGGGGCCCCTGCGCCACCCTGCCGTTTTTCCTGAATGCCAGCCCCGGGATTTTTTCAACGTTCTCCCCCTTTTCCAGCGAATCTACAAGCTCGGGAAAAGACAGCTCCCCCTCCCCAAGAACGACGTAATCGACCGAGGGGTACTTCATGAGTATCCTGTCGTAAGTGTAAGTTGCGTGGTAATTCCCAAAGACGATTTTGGTGTCTGGCAGCTCCGCCTTTATGGCGTTCGCTATTTTTGTACCCTGCTTGAACGTTGGGGTAAGTACGCCGACGCCAACGACTCCCGGCTCCTCTCTCTTGACCCTCCAGACAAGGTTTTTCAGCGGGAGCTGGGATTTGCCGTTGTCGATGACTTTCACATCATGGCCCGAGTTTTTCAGAATGGTGCCTAAATAAAGCAGGCCGAGCGGAGGCCAAGCTGCCTCGCTTTCAATCCTTTCTGCGTGGCCGACATTTGGATTTATCAGGACAACCTTCACAACCTAACGCCCCTTCGTCGAAACTATTTTTATAATGTCCCCGTCTCGAAGTTTATAATCTTCCCCGAGCCTCATTTTTGTCCTTGCGTCCACACCATGAAGAAAGGAGTCGCCCAGGTCTGAATGTATCTTGTACGCGAATTCCCTGACAGTCGTGCCATTCTTGACCAGAATGGCGTCCGGGAGCACGTTGCCGTTCTTGTCGGCCATCTTCTTTTCGTCGTCCACGGGGTACACCACTATCAACTGTAGCAGCTCGTAAACAGCCTTGTCGATGGCCTGCTGCACACCCGTGGACTTCAGCTGCTCCAGCAAACCCCTGATCTTTTCCAGGGCGCGCTTCTGGTCATCCTTCAGAACCTCCGGTTTGAGTATCTTGAAATCTGAATCTCCTAGCGTGTAGGATATTATCCCCTTCTCCGCCGCCCTCCTGAGGACAAGCTCCGCCTCTGAGCATGTTGGGATGACAATGTAGTCCCGTTGCTTCAACTTCTCCAGGTTTTTAGCCGCCGTTGGGAAGTCTGCCTTGTTCGCCGCGATCATTATGGGCTTGCTCATTTTTCTCAGTTCATTCACGAACCTGAGCATGTCTTCCTCCGTCCAGGTCTCAGGGTTGGCGCGGTCGACTCCGGCGACCCTGAAAGCCTCCATGATGTGAACCTCCTCGATGCCAAGCCCGGCAAGCTTGGCCGTTATCTCCTTCGCCAAGTCCAGCTTCTGGTACTTCGCCCTCTTCGCGAAGTTGCTCCAGTCCTTCATCAAGATACCGCGCAGCCACATGGCTATCTCCGTCTCCAGGAAGTCTATGTCCTTGGCTGGGTCGTGGGTGCCGGGGGGGCAGGGCTTCCCTTCGGAGTCGGTCGCCCCTGCAGCGTCGATGATGTGGATGAGCGCCGCAGCCATCCTGAGGTTGTCCAGAAACTTG
The DNA here is from genome assembly GCA_040757795.1 of Hadarchaeota archaeon (SeqCode). GTDB lineage: Archaea > Hadarchaeota > Hadarchaeia > Hadarchaeales > Hadarchaeaceae > DYTO01. Next base: position 32,961 of record JBFLWG010000002.1, read on the forward strand.
TTTCCTAGCCCCCGTCCCATGTGGGCCCCCTCGACCAGACCTGCCACATCTATTATTCTGACAGGAACATATCTGACACCGCCGACGCACCTTGAATTCTGCGGATTGCAGTCCACATTTTGGTCATGGCATGGACATTTGCTTCTAACGTAGGTCACTCCGACATTGGCATCGATCGTCGTGAACGGGTAGCCTGCCACAGGGGCGTTGGCCAGGGTGGCCGAGTTGAAAAAAGTGGTCTTGCCCGTGTTGGGTTTGCCGACCAGCCCCAACTCTATCAATCAACCTTCTCCCCGCTCGTAGCAGCCTGGAGCCTTTCTTTTTCCAAAGCTCTCCAAGCCCCGCTCCGTGAGCTGTGCCCGAAGCTGCCTGGCGTATTCAGGTTTTATCTCCTCCTTGGACTCCAAGTAGTTTATAATCTCCAGGGCCTGCTCCTCCGTTTTGCAGCGACGGATGAAATCTATCGCGTTCGGGTCGTACCCATCGTAGATATGGTCTGCGGTGCTGGGGCTTGCGACCTTCTCTGCCTCCTCGACAGAGCTTCTCACGGAACGGATATTAACATTTTTTTCGCTTTCGAGCTCGTCCGCCAGGTGTGGGAATTTCTTACTGAAATCATTCCTCTTTTTTGACATGTTTTTTCCCGCCTTTCCAGAGTTTTTTCTTCACCAGCGGTTTTGTGTAAGCGATCGTGTTTGGCGGTATGTCCTCGTAGACGACCGTGCCCGGCCCCACCGCGGAGTCCGGGCCTATCTTCACTCCCACGTTTATCGTGCAGTTTATGCCTGTCTTTACATTGTCGGCGATTATTGTGCCGAGCTTCCTCCTCCCGCTGCTCACGACCTTTCCCCCGACTTCCATCTTAACAGGCTTCTCGTCCAGGCGCAGGTTCGCGATGGTGGTCCCCGCCCCGAGGTTACAGTTGCTCCCGACCACGCTGTCCCCGACGTATGACAGGTGGCCGATGTTTGTGTGGTCCATTATTATCGAGTTCTTGACCTCGACCGCGTTCCCGATCCTCACGCTGTCGCCGATGCCCGTGCTCGGCCGGACGAAGCAGTTGGGGCCTATATCACAGTTTTTCCCTATGAAGGTCGGCCCGAGGATGTATGATCCAGACCTTATGACTGTGCCCTCCCCAACGTAGACATCACTGGCCACGTTGGCGCCAACCTCTATCCTTCCGTGTATCTCCCCCTTCAGCCCCCTCAGGAAGTACTCGTTAGCCACAAGGAGGTCCCAGGGCCGCCCTATGTCGGTCCACATCTGGAGCGGCGAAGTGAAGATTGATTTCCCATCCTTGATCATGAGCTGCATAGAAGTCGGGAGCTCATACTCTCCCCGAGCGGATTTCTTGGTGCGCTTGATGGCGTCGAATATTGCCGCGTCAAACATGTATATGCCAGCGTTAGCTAGCCTGCTTTTCGACCTCCTCGGTTTTTCCACGATCTCGCTGACCTTTTCCCCCTTCATGAAGACAATGCCGAACTGCTCGGGCTCGTCAACCTCTATCGTGGCCATGAGCCCGCCGAAATCATTTCTTTTAGCCAATTCTTGATATCTCCTTTTGAAAGACCCCAAGGACTCTTGGTCGACAAGGGTGTCGCCGTTTATCACAAGGAACCTTTCGCCGCCGACAAAGTCCTCGGCGAGGGAAAGGGCGTTTGATGTCCCCAGCAGCTTTTCCTGGTATTTGTACTCTATCCTCAGCCCGAACCTCTCCCCGTTCCCGTACCTTTTGATTATCTGGTCCTTCCCGAAGCCCACCACCATCACAAGCTGATCGACCCCAAGCCGCTTTATGAGGAAAAGCACATGGTCGAGCGCCGGCTTTCCAGCGACCGGGAGCAGGAACTTCGGCTTTGTGAAAGTCAGGGGGCGCATCCTCGTTCCGAGGCCTGCTGCAAGGACTACTGCCTTCAATTTGCCACCATATGATTGTCTGCGGCAGGGATAAAAACTTGAATACCTCCAAGCCGCCCCGTGTAGCTTTTTTTCCCTTTATAAACCCCATTCAACCAAAGCTGCGGCGGGAAATGGCGTACTCTAAACCAAGTGAAAGAAAAAATCCCGTATGGCAATCCACGGGACAACCCGCTCCCCCGCGGGATAAGTTTCCGTCACGCTCGCCTAAAAAAGTTTCGGCGAGGTCGGGCCCGTAGGATAATCTAGATAATCCACTCCCCCGCTAACCCCGCAAAAGGGGGAAGAGGGAGTAATCAGGGTTCAAATCCCGGCGGGCCCGCACCATCCTATTTCAAAGATTTCAAAATTTTAACTGCTTTTCCAGCGATGTCATTCGCCAGTCTGGCTGTCTTTCCCTCGGCCGTCACCCTGATGAAAGGCTCCGTCCCGGATGGCCTTACCAACACCCACCCGTCCTTGAATTCCACCCGTATGCCGTCGATTTTAGTCGCCCTTGCCGCGCCCGGGAGCTTCTTCAGCTTCGGCGAGATTTTTCTCATGACGCCGGCCTTTCGCTCGTTGGGGCACGAGACCTTCTTCCTGACGGTCGGATAGTCAGGCAGCCCGTCCGACAACTCCGAGATTTTTTTGCCTGTAACCGACAGCATTTGCAGGATTTTTGCCGCGCCAAACGGTCCGTCCGGCGCCAGCTGGAACTCCGGAAATATCCAGGCCCCGCTTGGCTCCCCGCCGAAAACCGCCCGGCGCTTTTTAACAGCCTCTGCCACGCTCACATCGCCGACCCTTGTTCTAACGACCCTTCCGCCCCTCTCCTTCACAGCTTTGTCAAGGATGCCTGAAGCATCCACTGTCGTCACGACCGTCTGCCCTTTTCTCCGGAGCTGGAAGGCTGAGATCAAGGCGAGGAGCTTGTCCTCCTTGACAAAACGCCCCCTATCATCCACGGCGGCGACGCGGTCGGCATCCCCGTCGTGCGCCAGCCCTAAGTCGGCCCCCACGGACTTCACCACCCTTGCCAGCTCATTCAGGTTCCCCTCGTTCGGCTCAAGCCCCCTGCCGGGGAAGTGGCCGTCTGGATTGCAGTTTATGCTTATGACTTTGCAGCCCATTTTTCTCAGAAGGACGGGGGTAACGGCGGAGGCTGCCCCGTTGCCACAGTCGACCACGATCTTGAACCCTTTTGAAAGCTTCACAGCCCCGGCGATTGCGCCGATGTAGTCCGGGATAATGTCGGCAACCCCGACGCCTCCGAGCGCCCTCCATTCTGCGCGCTCGCCAGGCCCCTTTGAGTAAATCACCTCTATTTTTTTCTCAAACCTCGGCGAGTACGCCATCCCCTTTGAGTCGCAGAACTTCACTCCGTTGTACTCGGGCGGGTTATGCGAGGCAGTTATCATCGCCCCTGCTTTTGCTTTCAGGTTCCTCACGGCGAAACTCACCGCGGGGGTCGGGACTATCCCCAACTTTACGACATCACACCCGCCGGACAGCAGGCCTGAAACGAAGCTGCTCTCAAGCATCTCGCCCGATGTCCTCGGGTCCCTTCCGACCACCACCGTGCCGGACTTCACGTGCGATGCCAGCGCCAGCCCCAGTCTCATGGCAAGCTCAGCCGTGATGTCCTTGCCGACCAAGCCCCTGACGCCGGAGGTTCCGAACAGCTTTTCCATAAAAAACCATCGCTAAGCGGGCTCGTGCACTACCTTGCTCTTGTAGACCTCGACCCGCCTGATGGGGCAGAACTTTTTCGCTTCCTTGTAGATGTCGGATGAAAGCTTCCCGAGCACGACCTCTTGGACGAACTGCTCGAAAGTCCTCTCAGCGCCCTTCGCCACAAGAACCTCTTCGATGACTTTTCTTATGGCGTGTATCTTCGAGCTCTGCGTCTTCCTGAGGGTCGTCACCATTGTCCTGAGCCGGACCTTGTAGCCATCCTTTGTGGTCACGAGCGAGATGTTGTCCGCCTTCCCGCCCCGCCTCCTGATCTGGCTCTGGATGTAGTCCCTGATCATCTCATGGCCGATGAACCCCGTCACCACTTTCTTTTCCTCGACCTTCTTAACCTGGAAAAACAGCTTGACGTGCGCCTTTGAGACATCATCTATCAACTCGCCTAGGGTGATCTCAAACACCCTGCCAGTGAGCTTAGACGGGTCGGTCGCGGGGCTCTCCCCCAGCCTCGTCCCGCCGAACATCGACGGGGCGAATATCTCGTACCACGCCTTTTCCTTCCATGGCTTTATAAGCCGCTTCCTTTTCTCCGCCATTATTCAGTCACCTTCACAGGAGACGGCAGGGTTCCTACCTTCTTCCTGACTGGTTCCGGCCATCGTGACGTGTCGAAACCATGCTGGGCCAGGAATCCCACGACCCAGCGGCTGGTTCCGAACCCGCAACAGCCGGTCCACACCTCCCGCCCCTTAACTTCCTTTATCTTAAAAGTTTCCGTGAACTTGGTTTTGTGGGCGTTGTAAGAGCCGATCTCGAGCCACTTCTCGTTGTAGGGGAGGAGGACCTCGAGGTCGTAGGTCGCCACCTTCCTGCTGTCGCTCGCGTCCATGGCGCCGCCCTCCTTCATGTAGAAAGGTGTCGCGATAGGGATCCGCCACTCCAGCCCGAGCTTTTCGACAAGCTCGATGCTTTTTTCCACCACGTCTTCTCTTATTGAAATCACGTCGTCAGGCGAGCCCAGCATCACGAACTCGATGCGCCTGAACTCTTGCGTGCGGATGAGGCCCTCCACGCCTCCGCCCTCCCAGCGGTATGTCCATCCGCTCATGTCGTAGAGTTTCACCGGCAGCTTCTCGATGTTGACATACTTTGAAGCGAAGCCCTGATAGAAAGGCTCACACTGGGCAGGGGAAAGAACGTACGCGGGGTCCTTGACGACTTTCTTGAGCTCCTCCGTGGGTATTTTTTTTGTGAGCTTGAGGTCCATTTTGAATTTTTCAAAAGCCTGCGGCTCCCTCGGCGGCGGGCAGACGTAATACATCCCTTCGGGCACGCCGTCCAGGTAGCCAGGCATCCTTTGCATCACCTCTAAGGGGATGAGCTTCGGGAACATCGCCTCGCTGAATCCCAACGGGACTGCAACATTTTCAACAATCAGCTCTTCAAGCGCTCGGATCAGCCTGGCGTACGGCTCGGTGTAAATCCACTGTCCACGGCCTGGGAACTCCACAAGCCAGCCCTTATTTTGTGCGACAAGGAACGGGTCATCCTCAAAGTGGTGTTTGACCTCTGCCCCCCGCTTTGCGATTACAATTTCTTCGACGGCTTTCGGAGGGGCCTTCGCCAGAGCTTCCTCTATCGCCGAGATTGTACGGTCGACAATGCGCCCTCTGACTTGGGACTCGGCGAGGTTTTCAAGCAAGACCTCGACAGCCCCATTACCTATTTTTCCGCCGAGTTTTTCAATTTCCCTCCTAGCATCTTCCGAGACTTCCTTTGTCGGAACTCTGATGCGGTAACTTGGGACAGCAATCTCCCTGAGCCCCACCTTGTGTTTTTTCCCCAGTTCTTCTGAAAGGATTTTTGCGATCCTGAGCAGGGCATCGTGCGCCCTGACGTAGCGCCCTGATTTTATTTCGAACTCGATGATTTTTGCTGAGGCTTTCCACTTGACTATCCTCGCTGCCTCGCTCTCCTTCCCCCTCGGCGCGCCCTTCACCAGGACGGGCTCAAGGCCATCGATCACCGGCTTAAGCTCCTTGGAGAGCTTCTCCACTTCACCGCTGAAGGTCAGTTTACCGACGAGTTCAAACTCCATTCAACCGCCAAACCCTAATGATTTTGAGGCTTAAAGCATATTTTCTGCGGCGCTGGTGCAGGACAAGAGGTCGTCCAAGGTGGAAATAAGTGTCTCTATTTTCCCGTCCAGCTCTATCTTGGTGTTTACTTGCCTTCCAACAACTTTTGTGGATATCTTCATCTCTCTCGGCGCCTGAAGGTTGTCTGGCCCGATGGCTTTGGCCACGGCTCGGGAGACTTTCCCGTCGCCGTAGCTGCAAGAAATCTCCGCTTTGAGTTTCATGAAATCAAAAAGTCCCAGGCCGGACCGTCCCTATTTCTTCGCCCGTCGGCTTGACTTTCATGGAGCCAAACTGTATGGCCGCTACCCGCTCCATCTCGGTGACGGGAGTGGTGAGAACAATCTGCCCCCGGTCGAAGTTGATTCTGTCTATTACTCCCAGCCCAAGCACTTCATTCTCGCCGTCCACAAGGCCGACAATGACGTTCTGCTCGGTCCCGGCCCTTATCAACCTTGCTGGCCCGAATTTTGACTCAAGCTCTTTGATCGCTTCCTCGTTCATCCTGCCCTTTGCCACCAGCACAAAGCCTTCCGGGATTTTCTCAGCGTAAATAGCCTGTCTCCCAAAGTCAGCGGGGTTTAGCGGAGTCCCCGTCTTCAGGTAGGTGCGCTCGAACCTCACCCGCTTCAGGTCCAGCACGAGCTTCCCGGCCCCCTCAAAGTACTGCCCCAGAATCATCCCACGCAGGTTCGCCCTTTCTGCCAGAGACCTGGATCGCACTTTGGTGGACACAGACAGCCGCCTTATCTTCTGAGGAGATATCGAAGCTAGGAGGTGCTCCAGTTCTGTGCCTCTCTGTAGGGCTATCACGAGGTCCGGGTTAATCAGTTCCTCGACGTGCAACTGGAGGGACCTGCCAGGGCCTCCAAATGTCATCCCAGGGGTGTTGACTATTACTAGGTCTGCTTTTTTCAGCCCCTTTTCCACAAGCCACTTCATCCCGACGACGAACTCAAGGGTGTGGCCGGCCGGGGACATCGACCCAACAAAATAAGTTTTTCTTGTCGGCACCTCGTAAAGCAAGGCCACAGGCCGCTCGAATATCCCGAGCCCCATTGTTGTCGGAGGGCCTATGTCCGCCTGCCCGACATCGCTGTCAACAGCGCCCATCCTGATCCCGTGCCTCAGAAGGGTGTTTCCGGTGTATGTTGTGAGAAAAGTTTTCCCGACGTCGACGTTCCCTATTACCAAGATTACCTTCGGTCTTTTCTGTACAATCTCGGCGATGAGAGCGTCCCACTCCTTGGGTATCGTCCTTCCTGGGAGCTGCTCGACCTTGCCGTCCGCCCCAAGAGTGTAGTCGACCACTGCCTCGGACTCTGCCTCCACCGGCACGGATTTGGCGCGGGGGATGACCGCCGTGTCGCCCCTCTCCCGGAGCCCTCCGCTGATTGAGACCTTGCCCGACTTGATTTCAAGGCTGAGCTGCCCCTCCATCCTGTAAACTTCCCCGGGTTTCAGCGAAAGCTGCGGCACTTCAATCCACCTCGAAGTTGAGCGACGGCCATTCCTTGGCCAGCAGTTCCCTGGAGATGCGCCTTACCTCTTCTACTGAGTCCTTACCGACCGCTAACTTCTCCGGTATTATCGTGGCCGTAAGCTTGTAGGACTCCGCGAGCCTGATTTCAGTTGGCGTGATTTCCGCTATTGTCCCGTAGACCGTGCTGCCGTCTTTCAGGTTCAGAAGTACCTCCGCCCCCTCCTCCAGCTTCCCCATCTCGGCCGGTTGGATGACCTTGGGGAGCAGCATGGAGATTATCCCGGGGTAGATGGGAACCTTTTTGTAAATGTCCCTGAACTCGGAGAAAATGGCCTCGAGGGCGGCTGGGTTCCCTTGATAACGCTCGACCAGCTCGACCAGGAGTTCCACGAGCCTCTGGAATTCCGTCTCTTCCAGCGTCAATCAGACCACATTTTTAATAATTTTGAGGGTTTAAAAATAGAGGCTTTTCCGCCTAGTGGGTGCCGTCCAGACCCAACTTTGCTGCCTTTTCAACTTCTTCCGGGCTCGCCTTGCCGCTGTCCAGCGCCTTCGCCAGCTTGGCCATCTCGTCCATCACAAAAAGAAGCTCATGCATTACCGCGTACATCGGCACAGGCTTGTCGGCGAGAAGCTCTGCCGCCCGGGCGTGACCGCCGCCCCCGATCCCCTTGCGGTCGGGGTAGCGCTCCTGCAGTCTTGTTGCCAGCTGGAAGCACATCTTCCCGCAGTTCACCAGCCCGCCGCCGCCCCTCATGGAGATGTGGATGCCTTTTTCCTTGGGGCTGAACACTATGACCATCGCGTGGACGTGGCCTCCCGCACGCTTCATTTTCTCCAGCCGGGTGGATGCGACGAAAGGCAGGATGGCCGGGAACGGGGCAGAATTCATGGCTTCGGCCTCCCTTGCGAATATCATGTAAACACCGACGCCTCTGACATCCCCAAGGAACACCCCGTTTTCAGCCCTTTTTTCCAACATCGCCCAATCTGTCTTGTACTGCCTGAACACCTTGTTGATAAGACGGCCCTTTGGCATCCCCCCCAAAAACTTTTCAACACTGGAGAACTCGGACGGATTTTCCCCTCGCTGGACGAGCTCCGTCAGGAAGTCAAGGACGAGATCCGGGCCGTAAATGTCGTCGGCGCCAGTGGCGCGGTTGTAAAGGTGGGCAAGGCAGCCGGAATGGAAGACCTCGCCCATCTGGTTCACAAGGGCCGTCCTCTCGCGGTCTATCAGCTCGTACATTGTGGGCTCCCCGACCTTCACGTCGAAGGCAAGCGGGAAATTTTCCTTCGCCATCTCTATGAATGGCTTTGCAAAATCGTTAATCGTTCCCTCCACAGGGTCGAACGCAAAATCGCCCCGGCACCCGAGGAGCGCCGCGAAGTCATCGTAAATATCCGACACGCCCAGCTTTGCCGCTAGCGCATGGCACAGCAGGGAGGCCGAGGCGGCGTACTCAGAGACCTCCACGGTCGGGTTGAACAATGTGCATTTGCTCGGCCTTCCGTCGAGCTGGTGGTGGTCAACGATGAGGATGTTGTCAATGTGCTTGAGCAGGTCGTCGTAGACCTCGAAGGTCCCCTTGTCTGAAATGACCAAAATATCGAACTTTCCCTTTTTCTTCAGGGTATCGACTAGCGCCTCCTCCCAAAGCTTGAAGTGCTGCGGCATTTCTGTAACCACATTGGCGCCGCAATAGCGCTCGAATATTCTCCGGAGTATGAAAGCGCTAGTTATCCCGTCCGTGTCATGGTGGGAGAAGTTCAGGACCCTCAGGCCCTTCCTTTTTCTCATCCTTTCGATCATGCCTATGGCCGCGGGGAACCCCGGCACCGTCTCATGGAGCCTTTGCACGAACTCCTCGTAGCTCAAGCGATCGCCTCACCAAAGACGTTGTCAAGTCGCGTTATAAACTCGTCCACCTTATCTTTTGGGACCCTGCCGCCGGCCGAGACATCATGGCCTCCGCCGTAACCCCCGACATCCGTGCACGCTTTTTCGAGGGCCGCCCCCATGTTGACCCCTTTCATCGCGAGGCCAGGGGTGCTCCTGGCGGATATTTTTATCATCCCTGTTTTTGTCTCCGCCAGCGCCATCACAGGGACATCCATCGAGATCATGCCTGACTCTATCAGAAGTGAAATAGCCTCCCCGACCATCCCCGGGTTGACCTCGCTGCCGCTGTTGATGTACCTGAAATATTTAGTCTGCTTGAGGTATGCCAGTTTTCCCTTGAACCAATCAAGAGTTTTGAGCATCTCGTCCTGCACCGCTCTGAGAAGAGCCACCGCCTCCTCAAGCGCAGTTTCGTCTCCGGCGCCGACGGCCAGCCCAACCTCCGGCTTTTTCATGTTGCCGCAGGCGTCAAAAAGAGCCGCCTGCTCTCTGAGGTCCCTGGGGCCGACAACATCTCCTGTCATGACCGTGTAAATCGGCCCCCAGATGGTGTGCTGGAAATCCTCGTTCGCGGCGAGGGGACCCACGCGAGCGAAAATGGCGTCGGCGAGCGCTCGCTCATCATCAGGCTGAAGCTCGAATATCTTGCTGGAGAGATTTATGCCGATGGACTCGACGAGGGCGCGGCATGCCGCCAGGCTCTTTGACAGGCCGGGGATGTAAGGTCTAGTGGAGGATCTGATGCATTCTGCCACCGGCAGGAAGGTCCTGCCCACGAGCCTTAGTCCCACACCCGCCTCTATGAGCCCGAGGTCCAAGGCCCTCTTCGCGATCACATCGTTGGCCCCCGTGAACTCTGAGAAGAACTCCTGCCTGTCCCCCACGGCTCCGACAAGGGCGAGCCCGGCCCAGGGCCTGAAGTGGATGTCCAGTGCATCCGCCACCAAGTAGGCGCCGCCGCTGGCGCTGACATCCTTGGCCCCATTCAGCCCGCAGAGGTGTGGGTTCAGCTGGGCAAGGTTCGGGTGCTCCTTTGATGTTGCCGGGTGGTGATCGATGATGACGGCCTCCGCCCCTTTTGAGAGGATTGACTTGTGTATGGCATCGAGCTGCCCGCTGCCTTGGTCGAGGAATATGAAAAGGTCCTGCGGGCTGACGGGGAGGGCCGCCATCTCCTCGCTGGAAAGAGGCTGGGTGAACCTGACGGTAAAAGGCACGTCAAAGGAGTAAAGGCACCGCGCCATCACGGAGGCCGCTGAAATGCCGTCGGCGTCAACGTGTGACATCACGGTGACGCGCCTTTTCCCATCTAGCCTCAGCTTCAAGAACTCCGCGACATCGGACGCCGCGCGCTGAAATATTTTTACTTCAGATCGTCCCACAGGTGACACCCGCAACGGTGAATATCTCCAATCGGCAGGGTGCTTATTAACAGTTTTTGTGGCCCTAGCGCCTTATCAGCAGGGCCGCCCGCTCCCGGTCATACTTCCAGTCTGAAGGGAGAACACCCGCCTCCTTGTAGTGGCGGGCAAGGGAGTTTATCTTGGCCTCGGTTATCTCGACAGCCCGCCTCATCGTGAAATCCTTTGGGTGTTTCCCCATGTGCCCGTACATCTTCACGGCGTGGGCGACGAGGCTGGCGAGATCCTCAGGCAGGGATTGTTTTATCCCGTAGGAACCCAAGATCTGGGTGATGTTCTTGCCTGTGAGCTTCTTCACGCTCGGCACGGCATACTGGTCCCGCAGCGTGGCCCCTATCTTGCTGGGCGGCATCCCTTCCTTCCCCATCTTGACCACAAGCTCCTCCACCTCGGAAGGGGTAATCCCCGCCAGCTGTTTTTGCGGCTCTGCTTCCATGTGACACCTCATTTACCTGTTTTGAACCACCTGATAAACTCTTCCACCGCCCGGGCCCTGTGTGAAAATTTGTTCTTCTCCGCCGTGGACATCTCGCCAAAAGTCAGATTTTCTCCTTCAGGCGAAAAGATGGGGTCGAAACCAAAGCCCTTGAGACCCCTTGGTGAAGTCGTTATCGTCCCCCTGACCTTCCCGCTGAACACCGATGTTTTCCCGCCGGGCGCGCAGTAGCCGACTGCCGAGCGAAACTCCGCCCCGCGGTCTGGCACGCCGTCGAGCAGCTTCAGAAGCCCTTGGTTGCCAATCGTCATGAAGGCGTACTTGGAGTAGGGACCCGGGAAGCCTTTTAGGGCGTCCACGAAAAGCCCCGCATCCTCCACGAAACACGGGGCCCTGAAGAGCGCCGAGGCCTGCTGCGCCCCCACCTGAACTATTTCCTCTAGGCTGTCAGACTGAATCTCGATGTAGGGAATCTGGCTTCGCGTCACCTCGACGCCCTGCCTTGCAGCGATTTCCTGAACCTCCTCAAACTTGTGTGGGTTGCTTGTGACGAAGACCAGCGTCATGCCCTATCCTCCTTCCGCACGTATCTTCCCCGCCGCATTATATCCTCCGCCCTCTTGATCACTTCTTCAGCACCCCTCCCGAAGTCTTTCCTATACCCGGATAAAACCGCGCGGTATGCCTCTTCAGTTATCCTGAAGTGTATGCTCTGGAGGGCCCGCCGCAGGAGGTGGAGGTCGACCCCCCGCGCCTCGGTGGACCTGTCGTATTCCCCAAGCCCGAAGTCCACGAAGTAAATCTTCCCGTCCTTGGCCAAAATCATGTTTGATGTCGTCAGGTCGCCGTGCACCATCCCGGCCTGATGAAGCCTTGCCACCAGCCTGCCGATGGTCCTGCAGATGTTCCTTCTCTTCGCGGGGGCGGCGCTTTCCAGAGCCTTTTTCACCTGTGCGCCATCGATGTACTCCATGACTATCTGTGTGCCATCCCTGTCAACCTCGTAAACGACCGGAGTCGGCACCCCGCCCCTCTTCGCGTCCGAAAGAAGCTTCGACTCCAGCGAGGTCCTCGAGCGCCGAAGCATGTGGTCTATCTCCTCGACGCGGTAGCGCTTCTGTATCCTGTGTTTCAAGACCACTTGACCCTGGCCGCCGCCGTGAAGGACGCGTGAGAAAGGCTCCAGGTAAAGATTTGCTTCGGCACCCTTTTTCATCAGCGCCATACAACCTCAACCTCGTCTGTCCTAGCCCTCTGCCGGACCTGGGTCTGGTCCAACCTGTGCCTGACGCCGTGCCTGTGCATCAGAAGCCCCGTCCAGCCGATCATCGCCCCGTTGTCTCCGCTCAACTCCATCGGAGGTGCAAAAAAGCGGGCGCGATGTTCCTTCGCCATGATCATCAGCATCTCTCGAAGCCTCATGTTAGCCGCGACCGCCCCCCGTGAGCATCACCTCTTTTTTCTCTGTGTGGGCCACGGCCCTCTCCGTCACCTCGACCAGTGCGGCGAAAGCAGTTTCCTGAAGGCTGAAGCAGAGGTCGCG
>JBFLWG010000003.1:0-41157 GCA_040757795.1 Hadarchaeota archaeon (SeqCode)
TACATAACGCCGCTCAGGGCCCTCAACCGGGACATGCTGGAGCGCCTGCAGTGGTGGTGCGGCTCTCTTGATCTGAGGGTTTCAGTCAGGCATGGGGATACTGCCGAACGGGAAAGGCGAACCCAGGCCCTGGTCCCCCCTGACGTGATGATCACCACGCCCGAAACCCTCCAGATACTTCTGCTCGGCCGCAGGCTGAGCAGCTACCTTCGCAGCGTCCGGTGGGTGGTGGTGGACGAGGTGCACGAACTCTCCGATAATGAGCGTGGGGCGCAGCTATCGCTGTCCCTCGAAAGGCTCAGGGAGCTGAAAGGGGGCGACTTCCAGCTTATCGGCCTTTCTGCGACGATAGGCTCTCCTGACGAGGTGGCGAAGTTCCTTGTTGGGGCGGGGAGGCACTGCAAAATCGTGGGCGTCAGCGTCGCCAGGGAAATAAAAATAGACGTGGTTTACCCCCAACCATCCAAAGCCGACGAGAGGCTGGCCACCAAGATTTACACGTTCCCTCACGTGGCCGCGAGGCTGAGAAAAATGAAGGCGCTGGTTGAAAAACACCGTTCGACATTGATATTCACAAACACACGGCCAACGGCGGAGGTCCTGGGCAGCCGCTTCCGCCTCTGGGATGTCGACTTCCCGATCACGGTTCACCACGGATCCCTCTCAAGCTACACCCGGGAGCGGGCCGAGCGGATGCTGAAGGCTGGCGAGCTCAAGGCAATAGTCTGCACATCTTCCATGGAGCTGGGCCTTGACATCGGCGCCGTTGACTTGGTTGTCCAGCACAACTCGCCGCGCCAGGTGACAAGGCTGCTCCAGAGGGTTGGGCGAAGCGGGCACAGGATAGGTAAAGTGTCCAAGGGGGTGATAGTAGTTCAGGACTCTGACGACGCGCTTGAATCTCTAGTCATTGCCTCAAGGTCCCGCCAGAAGGAGCTTGAGCCTGTATCTATCCCTGAGAAGCCGCTGGACGTCCTGCTGCACTCGCTTGTGTCGTACATTGTGGCGGGGAGGGAAGAAGATGTTGGAAAAGTTCTGGAAGTTTTCAAACGGGCGTATCCTTTCAGAAACCTCACCAAGGATGATGTCGTCCGGGCCCTCTCGTTCGCTCAGAGTCTGGAACAGAGGCTTGTGAAGGTGTCAGGGGACGGGAAAACATTTGAGAGGGGCGGTCCTAGCCAGAGAATTTTCGAGTATTATTTCGGGAACCTGTCAATGATCCCTGAATTCAAGCAGTACATGGTTGTTGACGACGAGGAGGGGAAGCCTGTGGGGATTCTCGACGAGTCTTTCATAGCCGAGTACGGGGAGCCCGGGGTAAAGTTTGTCATGGGGGGCGAGCTCTGGAGAGTGATCCAGGTCTTCAAAGACAAGGTTTACGTGAAAAACGAGAAGGACCCGCTGGGTTCCATACCTACATGGATAGGGGAGGAAATCCCGGTCCCCCTCTCGGTGACTCGGGAGGTCGGGAGGATTAGGGGCACCGTTGAGGACGGGCTGAGGGGCGGGGAGAGGTTTGAGGACTTGATAGCCGGACTCTCCAAAAAACTGGAAACCAACGGGGAGACCATTGCGGCGGCACTAAAAGAGGCCAGAAAGCAGGCGGAGGACGGGCTTACACTTCCAACAGACAGGCGGGTGACGGTCGAGAAAGTGAAAGAGGTCTGTGTGGTGAACTGCTGTTTCGGAACTTTAGCCAACCGGACAATCGCTAGGCTAATCTCGCACAAGGCATCAGCTGAGCTGGGGCTTTCGGTTGCAACATCTGTCGACCCTTACAGGGTGCTGCTGCGGTCGAGCGACCTAGAGCCGGACAAGATTTTGGAAATTCTAACGGGGAGGCTTGGAGGGGACTTCCGGCGCGACCTGCGACAAGTGATAGAGGAAAGCAGGTTTTTCAGGTGGCGGCTGGCCCAAGTAGCCCGCAAGATGGGGATTCTGCGAAGGGACGTGGAACTTACCAGCTCCATCCTTGACAAGCTTGTGAAGTCGTTGAAGGGGACGCCTGCTTTTGACGAAGCGTTCGGGGAGGTCGCGAGGAAGGACCTTGATCTGGACCTGACGCTGGAGCTGCTGGGGAAAATGGCCAAAGGTGTGATTGAGGTGGTCTCCTTCGGGGTGAGGAAAAACCCCACGCCTGTCTCAGAGCTTGCCTGGCGCCAGCGCTACCTGGTGCTTGAGCCGACCGCCCCCGGCAGGATGAAAATCCTGGCGATGGCTTCAGCAAAGGCCCGCCTCCTTTCAGAAGTCAGGGCGTTCGCATGCGTCGAGTGCAGGAAGTACTTTGAGGAAATACAGGTGAACAAGTTGGCTGACAGGCCAAAGTGCCCTGTTTGTGGCTCTGACAAGCTGGGGATGGCCGAGGAGCAGGCGGACGAGGTCAGGTGGGGGGCCGAGCTTGCCGGAAGGGGGAAAATAACGCCCGTCTGGAAGCGGATTGTTGAGAACTCGAAGCTTATCTCGAGATATGGGAAGCCGGCGGCGGTGGCTCTGGTCGGGCGGGGCGTGGGGAACACCTCCGCAGAGCAGATCCTCTCGGTTGAGCAAAAGCTCACGAACAGGTTTTTCGAGCTTGTTGTCAGGAAGGAAAGAGAGTCTGTTTTCAGAAAATTCAAATGGAGCAGCTAGAGCGATTCATCGCTTTCTTTTTCTTGCGCCCTTCTTTTCCCAGGCCCGCGCGGTCTTGATTCCCCAGAGAATCCATATCGGGGCCAGTATCGCACCAACAACTAAAATTGACATCACAAGAATCGCCAAGTTCTGGTAGACTGTGAAGTTCTGCGCGTAGAAGAAAAGGAACCAGACCAAGAATATCAGCCAGCCTAAGCCAACAACTGCGGAGACCGCGACCCTCCAGCCAAACCCGGGACCCATTTCACACTCTTCATTTTTCATTTCCAACGCGCCTCTTTGGTCAACGGAGCCTTGTTCCCTGGACGGTCTTCACCTTCCAGTTGTACCTGTAAATGCGCCGAGTCCTGCCGTAACCGCAAGCCGCGCAAACTTTCTTCTGAACATGAAAAGCCCTCCTCCCGCACCTCCGGCACTTTATGTGGGCGACCTTGTGGCGCTTTCCCATTGAATGGGTGCCTTTTGTCACTGGTATCACCCTGCGGGAGAGATGTAGACTACGCTGTCTCCCCTGATCACCAGTGTCCCGTAGCCCTTGAGGACCTCTGTTCCCTTGATCTCCTCGGCTTCCTCAAGCACCAGGTTGACATGGATGTCAAAGCCTGAGAGTTTCCCTCGGAACTCCCTTCCTCCCTTGAGCCCCACCAGCACCGATGAACCAAGTGCCCTGTTTAAGACGTCCAGTGGTCTAAGTCCCATTAAATCATCAACCCTTCTTCTGGCGCGTATTTAAAGATTAGCAGGGGGGCATTTTGCAAAACATCACCTGTACCAGGGAAGGCTTCTAGACAGGTAATCTGAAATGAATTCCCTGAGCCCTCTGTTGCCGAAGAGTTTTGCGACTTCGGCCCCTTCGAGAAGCTGGTGGCCCTTCCCGATGGCGCCGGAGACGTCTTTTCCAAAGCCTGTCCCTTCCTCGAGAAAACGCGACAATGACCGGCGGGCGTCCGTCTCCTTTCTCTCGAGCTCGAAAAACACCCTGCCGCCTTCATCCACCAGCGGGCCGGCAAGCTTTGATTTTGAACCGGCGTGATCCCCTATGAACTTCTCAGCCCCAAGGGCCACCGGCGGTCCAAGCCGGGCCTGGGCTTTCGGCAGCTTTGAAACAGCCAGCTCTATTAGAATCACCGCCAAACCGCCTTCCGACCAAACGTCGCTTCTGAATACCTGGAATCCCGACTGCGCCATCCGTCCCAGGATGGCTCGCTCGGTCCTGCGCAGCTGGGGGAAAAGAACGTCCTCAACGGCGTCGGGCGGCCTGAACGCCACGCAGAAGAACCTCGTCCCGCGCTTCTTTAGCCGCGCCCTCAAGTCGCCGGGCCCGATCGGCTTCACAGGCCTTGGGAAGAAGAACCCAAGCCTAGGCGCCCTGACGAAGTCCTGACAGGCCAGGATGAACTCTGAAAGACTTTTGAGGGAAACCGCGGACGCAACGTTCCTGTTCCGGTCAACAGGGTCGACCACGACAAGTGGCTCCCCTGTGAACACTGCCCTCGGCTCCAGTTCGCTTGGGTAAAATTTCTCTATATCTATGACCGCGCCTGGCGGCCAGCCAGCAGCCGCCTGGACCAGCCCTTTGAAAGAGCCGTGATGAAGAACCAACAGCTCGCAAAGGTAGCCTGAAAATCCCCTCGTCCTGTATTCTGAGCCGTAAACACCAATCCCCTGCATGAACTGTTTTACAAGCAGTACCTGCTCCTCCAGCTCTGCCGTGAGCCTTTTTTTGACATATTCCTGGTGGTGGGGGGTCCTGTCCACCGCGCTTTTTATCATGCCGGGGTCGGAAACCTCGTATGCCGGAACAAGGTCCACCTGGAACCCGTTGTAATTCATCGTCAAGTACGGATGCTCAGCGAACCTCTCCTTTCCCTTCCTTTCGGCCACCTCCCGCGCGACCGCCAGACCCTGCCTTTCGAGCTCGTCCTTTGAGACTGTTTCAGGAAAAAGCATAAAAATATCTATGTCTTTCTCTGTCCTCAGCCAAGTCCCCCTAGCGGCAGACCCGACAAGCGCGGCGCGGGCATGGACGCCAAGCTTTCTGCATGCGCCCTCAACACTTTCGATCAGCTCACCCACTACTTTTGACAGCTTTGCAGCGTCACCGCTGCGGGGCTTGACCTTTCGCAGTACCTCTTTCAGAACGGCTTCCACCACTTCAACCTCCCAAACACTCCTCGCCGCGCTACAGTTATATAGCCTCAGAACCCCAGCCTAAATGTCAGTCGGGTGTAATTATGGGACGAGTGGTCACGATAGCCTCGATCAAGGGTGGTGTCGGCAAGACCACCATAGCGGAAAATCTAGGTATAATGCTAGGCAGGCTTGGCCGGAAGGTCCTGATCGTGGATGCCGATATCGCCATGGCTGGCTTGAGCACCCTCCTCGGTATGACCGACCGCGACCCCAACCTGCACGACCTGATGTCCGGCCGGGGGGACCCCGAGAAGAGCATTTACGAGGCATACGGTGTTTGGATTCTTCCTTCAGGCCACGCGGTCGGGAGTTTTGTCCGGGCAAACCCTTCCAAGCTGCCTGACATAATCTTGGGGCTGAAGCCAAGTTTTGACTATGTCGTTATTGACACCCCTCCGGGATTGAACAAATACAGCCTCACTCCATTGAAGCTGGCCGACGACATAATCTCTGTCACAACGCAGGACCCGTCAGCCATTGATGCCGCGGCAAAGCTTGAGGAGGTGGGGCAGGCGATGGGGCTAAAAGTATTAGGGGTGGCGGTAAATCGCGTGAGGAAACCGACTTTCTTCAAGAAACTTAGGCTGATGGGCCGGGCACAAATCCAAGCGAGGCTCAAGTCAAAAATACTTGTGGGGATACCTGAAGACATTTCAGTTATGGAAGCGGCCACCGTGGGGCGCCCTGCGATATTTTACAAGCCAAAAAGCCCCGTGACACGGTCCATCCGTAGCCTGGCAGAAAGGCTTGGCGCATAACATTAATAGTCCAAGCCAGATTATTTTTTGGACTCAATGAAGACTATACCAACTGGAGTCCTCTCTCTGGATTCCCTGATAGGCGGCGGATTTCCGGCTGGCTCCCTTGTCCTGCTGAAGTCCGAGATAGGCGCAGGCCACAAGGAGTTTCTGATGACATCATCCATCATGACGTACGCGATGAAAAAGGGGATGATAAAAGCTGCTGAGCCGACGTCTGTAACTGCCGGGGACGTCTGGTGGACAACTTTCACACGTGCACCTGAGGACATCCGGCAAGAAGTTATGATGAGCTTTGAGCAGGATCTCTACTCTCTTTTCAGGGACAATGTTAAGTTCAGGGACTTCTCGGAGGACTACTTCCGGACATCGCCAGTTCCCAGCGAATGGGTGTCGGGCAAGGCAAAAGAGGAGGTGGAAAAGGAGAGGCTGCACGGGCTGACACAGGCATTCACAACCCTTCACCGCACAACTGCGGCCCCGGCGATAAAGCCAAAAACAATGCTGGAGTCTCTTGCGGAATTTCTGACGATCAACGCTCCCAACAACGCCATAGTGCTTTACACCCTCAGCGACCTGGCGAGGTTGTATTCCGATTCAGAAACGAGGTGGTATGATTTCACGCTGTTCCTCAGGGGGCTGCAGAGGGCGGCCAAAAGGTGGGACGGCATCATCTACCTCCCGATGACCGCGAAGCTTCTGGAAGAGAGAAGGGAGGAGGAAATCTCAGCCTGCGTTGACGGCTCGGTCACCTTCAAGTGGGAAGCCGCCGGACCAACCCGAAGGCGCAGGATAATGTATTTCGAGAAGTTCCGAGGCTTGCTTCCGAGGCTTGACGGCGCGGCAGTGGTGAAGTTCGAAGTCACCATAACCCCAACTGCTGGTTTTGAGGTGGCGCGTGCGGAGCTAATTGAAGGACTGAGATGATGAAAGAGCGTGGTATATCCCCAATCATAGCTACTGTTTTTCTCATCGCGATCACAGTAGCCGCTGCTGCCCCGCTTGCCACTTGGTTGAGTGGCTATTATTCTCCATTCAGGCCAAGATATGTAGATTTGGCTGTCTACGCTGGATTGATACACGAAAACATTGCGCGGTTCCACATCCAGCACGTTGGTGGGGAGACCATAAGATTTGATTTAACCAAGCCAACCACTGATGAAATAAGAGGGTGGGCAACTCTTTCGACGAGGTTTATAGAAAACAATTTTTATGGCTGGACGTTCGAGAACCCGGAGAGGTTCAGGCAGAGCGACTGGGCATACGCCGAGGTTCAGCTCCGTGGGGCCAGCCTTGCCATAGGGAGCGTCCTGACTGTAAGGATAACAAGCGCGCGGGCGGGGCTCCTTTATGACGGCGAAGTGGTCTTAAACTCCATCGACCAGATTCCTGGCGGATGATTGCCAGACTGCTTTTGCAAATTTTTAAGCTGTGCCGCCATTATTAATTGGGGGAAAACTTGAACTGCAGGGCTGCTCTAAGCCTGGCCTGTGCTGCCTTTCTAATGGTGGCCACCGCCCAGGCTGCCGCGCCCCAGGCGGGAGTGCCTACATGGAGCGTGGGGGACAGCTGGGCAATGGGCGCCAAAGATATTGACTTAACGCCGATAATGAACGCTTTGGTGGAAAACATGCAGCAGTATTTTTCTGGAATGACGCTGGTCATGACAGGAAAAATGGGATTTTACGAACTGTTTGAGGTCACAAGACAAGACAGCCAGTTCTACAACCTTGCGGCAAACCAAGGGGTGGAGATGACTGCGGACGTTTCGTTTAGCGGCTCTTACTCCGGGCAGCAGATATCAGCTACAGCTCATTCTGTGATGACGCTGAACATGAACGGGACGATGTACTTCACTAAAGAGGATATGCGGCTTTCGAAGTATGACGGGACCATGGATTTTGACATGACGATGTCGGGAGGCGCCGGAATGCTTGGAAACATGAACATGAATGTGAATATTACTGGGAACATCAGCGTTACTTTCACTCCCGCATTGAACCTTTTTGACTTCCCACTTTCGGTCGGGGACAACTGGGCCATAAATTCCACAGCGGCAATAACAGGGACGGTCAGCGGCAAGGCGAGCGTGCCTATGTTTGGGGAAGTTCCAATCAATCAAAATCTGGACTCAACCGTACCCCTATCAATATCCGCGAGCTGCCCAAGCACCAGCAACATCACTCTGGCGGACGGCAGCTCCACAACTGCTTACAAAATAGCCTACACGGGGGCGGATTTTTCAGGCACAAACATATTCCTGCCTGCTGGAGTTCTGTATTACTCTCCCGACAAGCGCTTTGTGGTCTCCCAAGAGCTTTCGTTCACTGACGCGATGGGCGGGCTTTCAAAGGCTTCGACGGGCACATCAAGCTACACCTACGGGCTTTCAAGCGCGCAAAGCGAGCAGACGCTTTTCACGGCTTCTCCGATGAGCAGGGATGCTGCGACCAGCGCGATATCGGGGCTCGGGACGGGCGGGAGCAACATACTCCCTTTGGTCATCGTGGCAGTTGTCGCCATAGCGATTGTGGCTTCGACTGCTATTGTGATTAAAAAACGATCCTAGTAGACGCTGGAATCTGGCAATCGCCCCAAAATAGTGAAACCCTTATTGGAGGATGTTTATGTGAAAATTGATGCTGATGACGGCCGACCCATGGGGCAGCTTCAGGGAGGATGTGTGCAGGGCGCTGGAGCTTGCGATATCGGAAATAAAGTGGAAGTCTCCCGTGCCCGTGCGCACCACCGTCGAAGAACCGCCAGACCAAAAGCTGGGGGACCTCGCGTCAACCATCTGCTTCGAGCTGGCTAAATCTCTTCACAAGTCCCCCCTTTGGATAGCCTCCGAAGTCCAAAAGGTGTTGAAACCAGCGGGGTTGATTTCAAGGGTTGAGATAACAGGGCATTACTTGAATTTTTTCGTTGACATGCCCAAGCTTGCGGCACTGACGCTAGAGTCAATCGAGCAGAAGAAGGAAGGCTACGGGCGGGCGAAACCTGGAAATAAAAAAGTCGTGGTGGAACACACAAGCATCAACCCCACCAAGCCTCTCCACATAGGCCACTGCAGAAACGCCGTCCTTGGGGACACGATGGCCAGGATTTTGCAGGCTGCAGGCTACCGCGTGGAAATCCACAACTACATTGACGACATGGGGAGACAGGTCGCTGAAACCCTGCTGGCGCACAGGCTTGCCAAGCGGAAGCCAAGGGCCAAATTTGACCACATGCTTGGCCTGATATATGCCGAGATGCACAAGCGCTTGGAAACAGAGCCGGAACTTGACAAAAAAGTGAAGAAGATTCTGGCAGAGCTGGAAATGAAGGGAAAAAATGTTTCTACCGCCAAAAATCTGGCCGAGCGCTGCGTGAAGGCAAACCTCGAGACCACAGACAGAATGGGAGTAACTTACGACCTTCTTGTCTGGGAAAGTGACATAGTGCGGGCGGGGCTTTTGGAGGAGTCCCTTGAAAAGCTGAAAAGGGCCAAGCGGCTGGTGGAAGGGGTAGGTGAAAGGGCCGGCACTCTCGTCCTGAAGCTGGATGATTTTGGTGTGGAGGACAAGGTACTTGTCCGTTCTGACGGCACGGCTGTTTACACCGCCCGGGACATATCTTACCAGCTCTGGAAGCTCGGGGAGGCCGGGAAGGGGCTGAAGTTCAAACTTCACTCGCGCCGGGCTGATGGGCGCAAAACTTACTCGACTGCCAAAAGGGGCGGGACTGCTGCCGACTTCGGACACGCGGACATTGTTGTGAATGTAGTCGGGGCGGAGCAAAGATTCCCGCAAAAGGTTGTGTTTGCGGCCCTCCGGGCACTTGGTCTTGAGGAAGCGCACAAAAACTCGCGCCACCTCGCTTACGAGCATGTCTGGCTCCCTAGCGGCAGGTTCTCTGGCAGGAAAGGAACGTGGGTCGGATTCTCTGTAGACGATGTTCTGGAAGAGGCCGCGGCCCGAGCCATGGTGGTGGTTAAGGAACACGCCCCGAAAGAGAGTGCGGCTTTCTGGAAAAAGGCGGCGGAGTTTGTGGGGGTCGGCGCAGTCAGGTACTCGATGCTGAGCACTTCCGCTGAAAAGAAAATAGTCTTCAAGTGGGAGGACGCCTTGAACTTTGACAGGAACAGCGGGCCGGCGATACAATATTCTCACGCCAGGGCATGCAGCATACTCCGAAAGTCCAAGCGGAAGGGAGGGAAGCACCCGGATGAAATATTCAGGCTTCCGCAGGAGCAGCGGCTGCTCAAGCTCCTTTCAAGGTTCCCGGGGGTTGTCAGAGAGGCTGGAGATGGACTTCAGCCACACTTGCTCGCGCTTTACGCCTCCGAGCTGGCGCTCGCTTTCAACACTTTTTACGAGGCCGCCCCGGTGATCGAGGCGGAGTCTCAGGAGCTAAAGGCCGCGAGGCTGAGACTGGTGAATTGCGTCAGGCTGGTTTTGCAAAACGCACTTGGGATCATGGGGATGGTCGCTCCTGAGCGGATGTGAGCTGAAGCCCTTCTTTGAACTCTCCCTTTTCCAAACGGCTGTACCAGCCGCGCTCGACCGGTTCATTGGCGTGTAATTCCCGACGGCGCGCCTCAAGAAGCTGGGGTTCATGCCCGACCAGCTCCGACGCCGTGGAGAGCCTGTGCCCCTTTTTCTCGGCTTCCGACGCCGCCGGCTTCAGGAAATCCAGATAGTCTAGAGACCTCAATAGGTGGTGATCGACTACAACCAGAGGGACCCTGCTCACGAGCTCTTTTATGTTTTCTAGAGCCCTGGCCATGTCCCCCGGCTCGACCCTGAACCCTTGCAGGTACAGCGGGGGGCCGCCAAGTATGACTGCGCTGGGGTTCTCGTTCAAAATCAACTGCAAAGTTCCCCTCTCGATTGGGCCTTGTACATCCGAGGCGTGAACAAGAACCGCGTCCTCTGTTTTAACCGACAACATCAGCACATAACCTATCTCGGCGCCTTCAGGGCCGTGGGAAACCGGCTTTGAGAACTCCAGCCTTGTCCCCCCAAACTCGAATTTTTGCCCGTCGGCGGACTTCATGTCCGCGATCCTGGAGTTCAGCTTCCAGAACATGTAGCCTCTCTTTCTCTGGCTCGGGTTTATGTTCGAGGAGGTGTCCTTCGCCATTATCATCTTGCCCCTGTACAGCCTTTCGGCCATCTCTGGAGAACTCCATACCAGCCCCCAATCCTCGAAGTTTGGCGTGTAATGGTCGAAGTGGTAGTGGCTCACAGTGATAACATCGGCCCTGCGGCCCGCTTCCTGAATCCTTTGCTTGGCTCGCACCAATGCGAGGTACTCCTTGGGGTGCGGAGCCAGGCTGAACCTCTGGCCGAGGGCCGCCCCTGGGTCCACGAGGATTTTTACATCGTCGGTCTCCACAAAAGTGGCCATGCTCCTCGCACCGAAGCTCTCGAACGCCAAAGGTGTGGCCCTTATCCCCCCGCCGCCTACAGGAACCGGCTCCATTTCACCAAAAACACTTCTCGCGCACCCTTAAATTCAGGCGAATCAACCCCTAAACAATGCCGATAAACCTGAACTATTTGGGCAAGCCGAAGCTGAAAAATCCCGCGATGGTCGCTGGCCTCCCCGGCATAGCGAACGTTGGGAAGGTGGCTGCCGAGTTTCTCATCCATGACCTGGGGGCGCAGAAGTTCTTGGAGCTTACTTCTGAACACTTCCCGGAGTGGGCTCTTCCCGACAAGGGGGGGATCAGGGCGATGAAAATGGAGTTCTTCCATGCGAGGCCGGAGGGGACGAAAAACGACCTTGTCATAATGACGGCCGACGCCCAAGCTGCCACCCCGAAGGGCCAGTACATGCTGACTGAGGAAATCCTTGGGCTCGCGGAAGAGCATGGGATAAAGACGGTCGCAACTATGGCCGCTTACGTCATCTCTCCCGAGGAAACTAGAAAGAAACTCGTTCTCGGCGCCGCATCAAACCAAAAGATGGTCGATCTCCTTAAAAAAAAGGGAGTCGAAATACTGACAAATGGGATGATAGTGGGGATGAACGGGATGCTTCCTGGGTTTGCGGCTTTGAGGGGGATGGACGGCTTTTGTCTTTTAGGTGTGACAGACGGCGGGATTGTTGACCCAAAAGCTTCTGCAGAGGTGGTGCAGGCGATGGCCTCCATCTTCGATTTCAAGGTAGACACAAGCGACTTGGAAATGCACGCTGCTGTGGCCGCCAAAATAAAGCCTCCGGAAGTCAGGGGGGCTGAGGCTGAAGAGGAACTGAGCTATATCCGCTAGACTTGCCGTGCCTGTAATGCCTGTAGAAGGCGGCGGCTGCCACGACCAAAATTACAATTGCCGCTGTCGCCGCGAGCCCCAAATTTATCGGCTGATTCAGCTGCTCCGGCTGCATCTGAGGACTGATGCCGAGCGCTTGGGACCAAGAGTTGTACGTGTAAGATGCCGCCAAGTCCACGCCTTCGCTGACTATATTTGGGTCGCGAGTGCTCTGCCAGCTCTGCCACTTGGCTGAGGCTCCATTGTAGTACTCTGCCAGTTTCTGCTCAAGATTGAAGCCTGCGATACCCCAGGGTTCTGCTGGGTAGAACTGCTCCCCCTGAGCCTCGTAAACCTCGTGCAGGTTCGTCCAGTCTATGTTGTGCACCAGCGTGACGGAATCAGAGATCAAGTGGGCAGCTATACCCAAATAGAGGGCGGCGTTCTCAAGGTCGTTTTCCAGGTATCTGTTCTCGGCCTGTTTGAGCCAGTTGTCCGCTTGGGCCCTTGATGCCGGCTGGATGTGCCCGGAACTGGGGAATGTCCGGCCTGAGGGGTCCGGAGTGGTGCGGTACCTGTCAGGCCAAACGGCACCTTCCTGGACAGTGGTATAACTCAAAAGAAGCCTCAGGTTGTCCGGAAGCTTTTGATGGGCTGCCTCGGCAATATCCTGATGGGTCTTGCCGTTCCAGGCTTGGGCGCCTCTTGCCGTCGCCAGCAGCAGGAGCACGCAGAACGCTAGGCAGGCTCCTCTCATCAAGTGTTTGTGGAAGGCGGGGCAAAAATGCGTTGCGAAAGCCTCGAAAGGAGGCTCCGCAAGTCTCAAAAGGAACCGTATGAAGAAAAATTGTGTCTGCATGTCAGAGATGTCCAAGAATGAGATGAAAAATATCGCGGCGAGATTCGTCAAGCACTCAATGAAGATAGGAAAAAAAGGAGGGCGCTACGAGGCCGTCAGGATAGTATACAACAGGACCGACCCCAGTTGCGAGATGTTCGCCCAGAAAGTCGAGGAGGAGTGCTGGAAGGCCGGGGCCCACACCCTTTTCTTTGGCTATTCATCGGAAAGGCAGAGGATGGGCTACCTGCTGAAGCCAGACGCCTCGCTGAAGGAGATGGGGCCCTTTGCCGAGGCTGTCGCCAGGCGGGCCGATGCATCCATTTTCATCGGAGAGGAGGACGACCCCAACTGGGCAAGGGGGCTGGCCTCAAAAGTCAAGCTTGCGGCGTCGGTCAGGCTGAAGATCAGGGACATAATGGACAGGAGAAAGACGCGGTGGGCATTGTTCGGGTGGCCTGTGCCGGGTGCCGCAAACGCTTACGGGATCCCGGTCGGGCGCTTCAGGAAGATATTTTTCAGGAGCATACGGCAAACATTCGGCCGCGAGCTTTCTAGGCTCTGCAGGATTTACTCAGAAGCATTGACGGGTGGGGATATCGTGAGGATAGTGGATGACGACGGCACCGACCTGAGCTTCAGCATCAGAGGGCGGCCAGTGTTGAAGGACGATGGTGTAATTTCAGAGGAGGACATCAGGAGGGGGGACGTCGGGCTAAATATTCCCGCGGGGGAGGTCTTCATGGCGCCGATTGAAACTTCCGCGAATGGCAAGATCAAGTTTGAAAAGGTGTCCATCCCGGGCTTCGGCAAACTGGAAGGGCTTGAGATAGACTTCAAAAACGGAAAATTGGAGGATTACTGCGCTGAGGCGGGCGAGAAAAACCTGACGAATTTTCTGAACGCTAACGTCGGGGAGAAGGACCGCATAGCGGAGTTTGGAATAGGGACGAACAAAGGGGCTGAGTACACCGGCGGCAGCATAATAATCGATGAAAAGATATTTGGCACCATCCACATCGCGATCGGGAACAACAGAGGCGCCTACCACGGTAGGAACAGGGCATCAAGCCACCTAGACATGATTAAAAACATGGCCCGTGGAGAAGTTATCGTGGACGGGAAGACCATCATGGAGAAAGGCAAACCAAGGAAGGGATAACATGGATCTGCAAACTTTTCTGTTCATCTTGGAGCTTCTGGTGCTGTTTATTGAGGTTACAATTCTGGTGATAATACTTCACGCGCATTACCGCAAATTGGACGAACATGACCAGGCGCTGAAAAATCACGTGAAAGAACTGAGGAAACATTCGGCCGAACTTGAAAAACACGCACAACTCATGAAAAAATCAAGGAAGAGTGCACATTGAAGCTGTGCCAGCAAATCTAGCTGGGTCCCTTATAACCCACCTTTTTCTTCAGAACTTCGACCGACTCCGGGTTCAGCAGGGTGGTGGTGTCCCCTATCGGGTCGTTCGTCAACAGGGCTTTCAGAATGCGCCTCATGATCTTCCCGCTCCTGGTCTTCGGCAGCTCATCAACTATGAAAACCTGCTCCGGCCTAGCGATTGGCCCCATGACCTTGCCAACGTGGGCCACGAGTTCCTTTGCGAGAGCCTCGGACGGCTTGACCCCCTGCTTCAGGATGACATATGCCATGGGGG
Source organism: Hadarchaeota archaeon (SeqCode) (assembly GCA_040757795.1). Taxonomy (GTDB): domain Archaea; phylum Hadarchaeota; class Hadarchaeia; order Hadarchaeales; family Hadarchaeaceae; genus DYTO01. The sequence goes on from JBFLWG010000003.1 coordinate 14,327, forward strand.
TCTCCCCCTTTATCGGGTGTGGCTTGGGTATCACGGCGCTCTCTGAAACTGCGTCATGCCTGTTCATGGCGTCCTCGAGCTCGGCCGTGGAGAGCCTGTGTCCCGCCACCTTCATCACGTCGTCAACCCTTCCTGTGACCCTTATACACCCGTAAGAGACTCTCCTTGCGCCATCCCCGGTGAAGTAAAAGCGGTTGTTGTACTTGCCCCAGTAGGTCTGGCGGTACTTGTCATCTGCCTTGTAGAGTCCTCTGAGCATCCCCGGCGCAACTGGAGGTATCTGGACGAGATAACCTGCGGGTGCCGGCTTACCATCCTCGTCCACCACTTCCGCTTTTGTGCCTGGGAAGCTCCTCCCGGAGACTGTTGGTATGAAAGGACCTATGCCAGGCAGGCTCATCATCAATGTGCCTCCCGTCTCTGTCTGCCACCAAGTATCAGTTATCAGGCACCTCCCGCCGCCGATGTTGTTGAAGTACCACAGCCAAGCCTCCTGGTCTATCGGCTCGCCAACGGTCCCAAGCAGGCGAATTGTGCTCAGGTCATGCTTCTTTGGCCACTCCACTCCCAGCTGCACGAACATCCTTATGGCGGTCGGTGCGGTGTAGAAAACCGTGACTTTATTTTTCTCAACTATGTCCCACCAGCGGTCTGGGGCCGGGAAGTCTGGGGAGCCTTCGTAGACGAGCATGCTGATGCCGTTGAGCAGCGGCCCGTAACAAGCGTATGAGTGCCCGGTGACCCATCCTATGTCGGAGGTACACCAGAAGAGGTCATCGTCATGCAGGTCAAATACCCATTTTGCCGTCCAGTATACTTGTGTGGCATAGCCGCCCGTAGTGTGGATGACACCCTTCGGCCTTCCTGTCGTGCCGGATGTGTACAACAAGAACAGCATGTCCTCGGCATCCATCACCTCGGGCTCGCAGGTCGGCCCAGCCTTTTTCACGAGCTCGTGCCACCAGAGGTCGCGCCCTTCCACCATTTTGACATCGTTGCCGGCGCGCTTCACCACCACCACCTTCTCGACGCTCGTTCCCTTGATCCCTTCGTCGGCGTTTGCCTTGAGGTTCACCATCTTTCCGCGACGGTAGTAACCGTCGGATGTGACGAGGACCTTCGCCCCTGCGTCCTCTAGCCTAACGCGGAGGGAGTCGCTGCTGAAGGCCGAAAACACGACGCTGTGAACGGCACCGATCCTAGCGCACGCCAGCATGGCAATCTGCCCCTCAGGGATTAGCGGGAGGTAGATTCCGACTCTGTCGCCTTTCTTCACGCCCAAGCTCTTCAAAACATTTGCGAAGCGGTTTACCTGGTCGTACAGCTCATTGTAAGTGATTTTTCTCGTGCTTTCCTCAACCGGCTCCGGGACCCAAAGTATTGCTGTCTTGTCTCCTTTCCCGGCCTTGATGTGGCGGTCAACAGCATTGTAACAAACGTTGAGCTTCCCGCCCACGAACCATTTGAAGTAGGGGAGGTTCTCCTCGTAGGTCTTGTCCCACTTCTTGAACCACTCGAGCCCCTCAGCTGCGAGTTTCCCCCAGAAGGCCACCGGGTCCTTTGCGGCCGTGTCGTAAATTGAGGAGTCGCTTACCCAGGCCCGGCGCTTCATGTCCTCCGACGGCCACCAAACGTTTTTCTCTTTCGTATCTTCTACAATCCATTTCTGCACAAAATGACCTCTTTTTTCAAGCTTTTTTCTGCCTCCAAATATCTTTTTTTAGGGTATTAATCCCTTTTGACTGATTCCCGGATAATTATTTAAAACCAGTGAATGAGGGAGTCATGGCGATTAGATGGATGTCGGGATTGTTTCGTATGGCCACACAAAATATGGTGTGCTGAAGGAGGACACTCCCGAGCTCATACAGGCGGGGGTAGACCAATGCATAGCCAATGTCGACAAAGGCATTGACAGGAAGGAAATAGGGCTTGTCATCGCGAGCTGTGTGGACAACCAGTTCTCAAACCAGCACCAGACTGGAACATTGGCTTGGAGATATTTGAAAAATCCTGACGCTGAGGGGTTCAGGGTCGAGGCTGGCTGCTCTAGCGGCAGCGTGGCAATATATCAGGCTTGGAAGATGATTCAAGCAGGGTATGTGAAGAACGCGCTTGTTGTCGGCTTTGAGAAGATGAGCCGACTTTCAACCGAAGCGGCGACTGCGGCGCTCTGCAGGGGTGGCTCCCCCGAAGAGATAAAACTCGGGATACCGCAGCCCGCCTGTTATGCTTTGATGGCGCAGCTTTACATGCAGAAGTCCGGGGCTACCGACGAGGACTTTGCTCTGATATCTGTCAAGAACCACGACAATGCCCTGAAGAACCCATGGGCCCACCTGCACAAGAAGATCACCGTGGCGGACGTGGTGAACTCGAGAATGATCGCTACCCCGATAAGGCTCTTCCACTGCTGCCCGATCAGCGACGGCGCAGCGTCTCTGATGCTGAGCGCGGAACCGAAAAAATACACTGACTCGCCGGTTTACATCAACATGGGCTGGGGCCACGACGGGATGGGGGTTTCTGAGAGGGCAGACCCAACTTTCATCAATGCTTCCAGAATAGCTGCTGACAACGTTTACAAAGCTGCGAACATCGGGCCGAAACAGATACAAATCGCGGAGGTGCACGACGCGTTTACCCCGGTCGAACTCATGTGTTATGAAGCGCTTGGATTTGCAAAGAAGTACGAGGGGCCCAAGCTTGTGAGGGAAGGCGTGGTGATGCGAGAGGGGAAACTGCCGGTCAACGTGAGCGGAGGGCTCAAGGCCAAGGGCCATCCGGTTGGAGCGACCGGGGTTGGCAGCGTGGTCGAGGTCTTCTTGCAGCTCCGCGGGCAGGCGGGAGAGAAACAGGTGTCGGGCGTGGAAACTGGGCTGGTGGAGCAGCACGGGGGAACTGGGTCCATTTCAGTGGTCTCCCTGCTGAGAAGGTGAAAGAATGCCGAAGCTCGTAGCATACTCAATAGTCCACATACCTCCGCCGCCATTCAAGTCGACTTATGCCGGGGCGATAGTGGAGGACGAAGGGGGAAACAGGCTCCTCGCCAAGATAGAGAACAAATATTTCAATGCCCTGAAAATAGGGCTGGAAGGAAAAATAGAAAGAAGGAAGACTGACTTTGGAGAGTTCGACTTTTTCATTCCCGAAACAAGGGAGAAAAAGGAAATCACAAAGGTCGCGCTGGTCACAGGGTCCTGCAGGGGGATAGGCAAGGCGATAGCATTGGAGCTGGCCAGCAAGGGGTTCAACATTGTGGTAAACGACTTGGCGGTAGACGAGGACGCGCAAAAAACAGTTGATGAAATAAAAAGAATGGGGCGGGACTCGGTTTTCATCGGCGTGGATGTCTCAAAGTACGAGAGTGTCGACAAGATGGTGAAAGAATCCGTGGAAAAATTGGGCAGGGTGGATGTTCTCGTGAATAACGCGGGAATAACCATCGACAAACTGCTTGTCAACATGGCCCCGGACCAGTGGCAAAAGGTCATAGACATAGACCTTACTGGGGTTTACAACTGCACGAGGGCGGTTCTTCCGTACATGATTCAACAGGGCGGTGGGAAGATAGTCAACGTAAGTTCAATGAGCGCCCTCGATGGGGCCGTGGGGCAGGCGAACTACGCCGCCGCAAAGGGGGGAATTATTTCCTTCACCAAGGTGATCGCAAGGGAGTATGCCCAATACAATGTTCTGTGTAACGCCATAGCGCCGGGATTCATAAAAACGAGGATGACCGACGCCATGCCTCCCGGGATGTTCAAGGACAGGTTGGCCAAAAACCTTCTTGGGCGACGTGGGGAGCCGGAGGAGGTGGCGAAGCTCGTGAGGTTCCTAGTGACTGAAGCAGATTACATAACTGGCCAAGTGATAAACATTAACGCGGGCGAATACGTTTAAAAAACGGCGGGAATGTAAGGTTTGGTGTAAAGATGAAAGTGGTTACAGGCGAGGAGGCCATTAGCCACATGAAAGATGGGAGTACAGTTGCGACTGGCGGCTTCACGACCACCAACCTCCCGTTTGAGCTCCTCAACGCGCTGAAAGACAGCTTTCTAAAAACCGGCAGGCCAAGAAATCTTACTGTAATTCAGCCGGCAGGGCAGTCGGGCGGCAAGGGGGTTGGGTTCGACATGATTGGGATAGAGCACCTCATCAAGAAGTTCATCTTCACACACTCGGGGAAGGCCCCACAGATAAGCGAGCTGATGATGAACAACAAGATGATTGCCTACTGTATACCACAGGGGGTGATTTCTCAGATGTTCCGGGTCATCGCCGCGAAGAAACCGCGTTTGATAACTCACACGGGGCTGTACTCTTTTGTTGACCCGAGAGTCGAAGGCGGAAAAATAAACGATGCCACGAGGAAGGAGGAAGACATCGTGGAGCTGCTCGAGATTGACGGAAAGGAGTACCTGAGCTACAAAGTCTTCCCGGTTGATTTTGCATTGATCCGCGGGACGACTGCGGATGAAAAAGGGAACATATCAATGGAGAAGGAGGGAGTGACCCTTGAAAACCTGGCCATCGCCCAGGCAACGAGGAACTCCGGCGGGACCGTGGTTGTCCAGGTGGAAAAGGTCGTGAAGGGGCTCCTGCCGAGCAGGACGGTTAAGATCCCTAGCATCCTCGTGGATTACGTTGTGGTGGCGACGAAACCAGAGTACATGTGGCAGACCATTCATGAGTCTTACAACAAAGCCATCAGCGGAGAAATTAGAATTCCTCCGGCCACTGTCGAACCAAGGCCGCTCGACGAGAGGAAGGTCGTCGGGAGACGGGCCGCCATGGAGCTGAAACAGGGGGCGGTCGTGAACCTTGGTATCGGGATGGCCACTGAGGTCGCCAACGTCGCCATGGAGGAAAACATTTACGACAAGATCACGCTGACGGTGGAGTCGGGCGTCATAGGCGGAGTTCCCATGTCTGGCTGCGATTTCGGGGTCGCGGTCAACTATGAGGCGGTCATCGACCAGCCCTATCAATTTGATTTCTACCAAGGCGGCGGGCTGGATCTTGGATTTCTTGGTCTGGCGCAGGTCGATGAGAAGGGGAACGAGAACGTGAGCAAGTTTGGGGGGAGGTTTGCGGGCTGCGGCGGGTTCATAGACATCGCGCAGAATGCAAAGAAGGTCGTCTTCTGCGGAACTATGACCACCAAGGGCCTTGAGGTGGAGGTCGGCGAGGGGAAGCTGAAGATTTTGAAAGAGGGATTGATCAAGAAATTTGTGAAGAATGTGGAGCAAATCACTTTCAGCGGCGAGTATGCAAGGAAGAAGGGGCAGGAGGTCATGTATGTCACGGAGCGGGCAGTTTTCAGGCTTGGCAAGGATGGGCTGGTGCTGGAGGAGATTGCGCCGGGGGTTGACCTGAAGAAGGATGTTCTAGCGCAGATGGAGTTCTCTCCGACCGTCTCAAGCAAGCTCAAGCTGATGGACGAGAAGATATTCAGGAAAGAGAAGCTGGGGCTCAAGTTGGACTAATCGGTTACAAAATTTTCTTTTCAAGTAAGAAAAAGTTGTTTGAGCTTCTGATTGTACTCATCGCGCGAGATGGGGGCGTAAATGCCGACCCGACGTCCCTTGCCAACCACCAATATTCTCAACAGTCCGGCTTCATGCATGCGACGTAGAGTAGACGAGGCGGACCAAACCTGTTTTCTTCTCTGGCCACCGTAACTTACCACTCCGCGGTCAAGCAAATCGTTGTGTGTGAACTTCCCAACGTCATTGTTCCACGCCCACTCTAGGATGATACGCCAGGTTCTCTCGCAGGGTCGCCTCATGAATGTCACTTTCCTTAGTTGGGAATGACACTCCCAACTATAAAAAACATTTTGATGCACGCTGGCAGCGGCTGGCTTTTCCCACTGCTTAATTTAACCCAAACGAAATTGATTGGAGCGTGAGAGGATGATAATCAAGAATAAAAAACAGCTGCTAGGGAACGCTGCTACACCGGAACTCCGCAGGGCGAGAGAAGTGCTTATCGAGGTCGTGAAAATAGCGATTGATTCCGCCGACCCGTCTTTGGCTTTGCGCCGGAGGCTGAAGCTTAAAGGAAAGCGGCTCAAAGTAGGCGACAAGGAGTTCGACATTTCAAAGGCAAAGGAAGTCATAGTCGTTGGCGGCGGGAAGGCGAGCGGGGCAATGGCTGAGGCGCTGGAGGACATCATCGGGGACAAAATCACAGCTGGCGTGGTCAACGTCCCAAAAGGGCTGGCGTCGAAATATCACGTGAAAAAAATCAAACTCATTGAAGCCACCCACCCGTTGCCGACGGAGGTTGGCGTGGCCGGCGCGATGGAAATGATGGATCTCGTGAGCGGGCTCGGACCAGATGATCTTGTAATCTGCCTCTTGAGTGGCGGCGGCTCGGCGCTGATTCCTCTGCCTGCCGAAGGGATTTCACTTGACGAGCTGCAAGAGACGACCAAGCTTTTCCTAAAATGCGGGGCTGACATCAACGAGACGAACGCCGTCAGGAAGCATCTTTCCGGGATAGCTGGCGGACAGCTGGCCAAGGCGGCGTGCCCTGCGCAGGTGGTCACTCTGATCATCTCAGACGTAATCGGGGACAGACTGGACACTATTGCGAGCGGGCCGACCTACCCTGACTCGACGAGCTTTGCGGACGCGATGGCGGTGATCCAAAGGTACAAGCTTGCCGGGAAGTTGCCTGAAAGGGCCCTCAAACGTCTGCGGCTGGGGGTTGATGGAAAAATTCCTGACACACCGAAGCCAAGGGACAAATGCTTCGCGAAAGTTTTCCACGAGATCATAGCGAGCAACTCTTTGGCAGTGGAGGCTGCGGCCAAGGTGGGAGAATCTCTAGGCTTCAACGTCTCAATACTCACGACCGAGATGCAAGGCGAGGCGAGCGAGGTGGGCGCGGAATTTGCTGCTCTTGCGAAGAAAGTTGGACAATCTGGAAAACCTGCGCGGAGGCCGGCGCTATTTGTTTCTGGCGGAGAGACGACGGTGAATGTGGTGGGAAAGGGGCCGGGCGGGCGCAGCCAGGAGCTTGTGCTTGGCGCAGTTGCTGGGCTATCTGGGATGAACAATGCTGCACTTGTGGCCTTTGGCACTGACGGAATAGACGGACCCACAGACGCTGCTGGTGCAATCGCTGACGGCCACACGCTTGAAAGGGCTGGAAGCCTGAAGCTGGACCCAAAGGACTACCTCAAGGAGAATGCGCCTTATCCATTCTTCAAAAAACTAGATGACCTTCTTATGACTGGGCCAACTGGGACTAACGTAATGGATGTTGCGTGCTTGGTTGTGGTCTAAAAAAAGAAAGCGGCGGCGAAAGCAATTAATCGTTCTACTTACTTTTTGCTGCCCCACCGCCCAATAAGCACTATCGCTACAACACACAACATCGTGACCATAACTGCGGTTATAATAAACACCACCCAGCCTGCCCAAGTTCCGCCAGCTGTTGTAAGCGGGATACCAGCTGTTGCGAAACCTGCCAGGACAACTTGGGTCCAAATCATACCAATGACAATACCAAACGCCGTTCCGAGTGATGTAGCAACAGTTCTCTTTATTTCCCCAACGCTGATTGGTGCAGAATGTTCCTTTGGCATTTTTTTCACCCCCAGTACTTTCTCTGGATTAAATTCAAACGCCGAAAGGAATAAGTGTTTTCATAAAGTGAAAGCCAATCTACAATTCCAAATAAATGATAAACTACTTCTTTATCTTGTCCGCGACCCACCCGACATCCAGTTCCTCAAGCTTCCCGTGGGTAGGCTTCCCGTTCGCGTCCCAACCCATCATCTGGTAGTAGTCCTCGACCGCCACCTTGAATACATCCTTAGAGAACTTCAGCCCCTTCTGCGGCCCGTTCCCAATAGGCTGGAATAATCTTTCAGGAACCCAGTCGTCCTCCTTCGTGAAACCTTCCCTGACATTGAAAGCCCGCGCCATCGTGGTCCCCCTCTCCCCAACCTTCATCAGCTCCCAAGCTGTGGTGTCCCATCCAGTGATAGCGTTAACAATCTCCACGACCTGAGGTATCGACCAAACCCTCGCCGGCGCCGTGGTGAACAGGCACAAATCAAGACTGTTGCCGAGGCTCCACCAGTGCTGCAGGTATGTGAACAGCCTGACCTTGCGCGGCCCGAGGTCCGTGCTCTTAACTCCCTCCAAAATCCCAATCGGTTTCAAGTTGTTGAGGAAGAATCCCTCGCCCTCGAAGCATGGGTCGTGCTCCATCTGGACGTGGTCTGCCCCAATTGGAGAAACTCCGTAACCGAAGCCAACGCCCGCCTTGAAGCGCCCCTCGTGCATCGGGAGCTCCTTGCCCTTCACATGCATGGCATACTTCTCTGCGCCCTTCCCGATTTTCGCCGCAGCCAACTTGACGCCTTCCGCCAGAAGGTCGCCCAGCCCCTCGCGGTCAGCTATCATCTGCACCATCTTCAGCATGCCCTCGGCGTTGCCAAACTTCAGGTCAATCCCGCCCGTGTCCTTCTTCGTCAACAGCCCGTTCTCGTAGCACTCCATCGCGAAAGCAACCGCGACCCCTGTGGAGATCGCGTCCATCCCGTATGCGTTGCAAAGCTCGCTCGCCTTGCACACCGCCTTCACGTCATCGACACCGCAACATGACCCGAGAGCTCCAAGCGCCTCATACTCCGGTGCCCCGTAATCGGGGTCCAGTTTCATGTTCGGCTCATCCAGCTTGACATTCATCTTGCACGCAATCGAGCAGGACCAACACGCCACCTGCCCGGAATGCAAGGTCGCATTGATTGTTTCTCCGCTTATCTTCTCAGCGCCCTCGAAAGCCCCATCGCGGAAGTTCCTCGTCGGAAGGATTCCCGCTCCTTGGCATTGCAGGACATACTGGGCCGTGCCGAGCTTGTGGAGTCCCGCGGGGTCGCCGCTCGCGCACTTCAGGTAATTGTCAGCGAACCATTTCATGAGAGTCTTCACCTTCTCCAGGTCATTTATGTTTGTTCCCCCAGGCTTCCCGCTCGCCGCTATCGCCTTCAGGTTCTTTGACCCCATGACCGCCCCAAGCCCTCCGCGGCCGTTTGCGTCCCTGAGCTTGTTTATTACGCATGCGAAACGAACTAGCTTCTCGCCAGCCGGGCCAATCTGCGCGACCTTTGCTGTCTTGTCCTTGATCTCCTCGCGGATGATCTCCTCAGCTTCCTTGGTTGTCTTCCCCCAGGCCTTGCTCGCGTCTCTAATCTCCGCCTTGCCATCGTGCAGCCACAAGTAGACCGGCTTATTTGCCTTCCCCTTCACAACCACCGCGTCGAAACCGGAGAACTTCAGCCACGGCCCCCAATCGCCGCCGGCCTCTGCTTCGCCATAGCCCTCTGTGAGAGGAGACTTGCTGGCGACGGAGAACCTCGACAGTCCCTGCAAAGGCGCCCCTGTGATTACGCTGGGTGCAAATATCAGAAGGTTGTCTGGGCCGAGCGGGTCGGTTCCCGCCTCCATCTCGTTCAGCAAGTAGTAAAGCGAGAGCGCCCTACCGCCGAGATACCTCCTGTAAAATGTCTCGTCTTTCTCTTCGACCGTCACCTTGTTTTGCGTCAAATCCACGCGAAGAATCTTCCCGTTGTAACCGTGAACCATCTTAATCCCTCACTTTCCTCTCTTTGGCGGGTGGGCCAAAAGCTTCTCAACCTCTTTCCACTTCGGCATTGTCTGGGCGCCCACCTTCATTACTGAAAGAGCCGCGGACGCCGTCGCGAAGTCCGCCGCCTCAACCGGGTCCATCCCTTTGTAAATGCAGCTGACAAAAGTTGAGTTGAAGCAGTCCCCTGCGCCAGTAGTGTCCACAACAGGCTGGAGGTCGTATATCTTCACGCGCTCCTCCTTGGCCTCAGTCGCGACCCAGCAGCCCTCGTCCCCCAATGTTATGACCACAATCTCCGGGCCCATGCCGAGCAGCTTCCTCGCCGCTTTTTTGTAGTCCGTCTCCTTCGTGAGCTCCAGCGCACCCCTCCTGTTGGGCAGTAGGATGTCAGTCATCTCGATCAAATCCTTTATCTTGTTCAAACCGTAAACCGCGACGTGCCTCTCCAGGTCAAAAGAAACCCTCTTCCCGGCCTCCTTAGCTATCTTCATACATTTCCTGGCCGAATCCATGTTCACGGCATCGGTGTGGAAAATTTCTGCCTTCGCGACGTAGCCGGGGATTATGTCATTCGGCAGTAGCACATTCTTCTCCATGTTTGGGTCCTGAAGGATCTGGCGCTGCCCGTGGGAGTCAACTACAATTATATTTACGGCGGTATTTTTGTCCTTCTTCAGGAAGAAGTGGCCGGTGTCCATGCCTTCCTTCTTGAAGTTCTGCATTATCTCGTGGCCGTTCGGGTCGTCTCCGGATGACCCCATAAACCCAGACTTCACTCCCATCCTCGCCACCCCGACGTTGAAGTTGGCAACCACTCCGCCTGGCATCCTAGCGAATTCCTTTATCCAGATTTTGTCGTCTACTTTGCAAAACTCATCCACCAGAGCAAACTGGTCAATCGAACACACTCCCAACCCAACTATGTCCGCGGTCATTCTTTGTCCTCCTCAACTTTTGCCATTTTACCTATTCCCGACTATTTAAAGTCTTTCGCCCGTAATCGGCAACCGCTTTGACGAAGCTTCAGGCTTTTCCCGCGAGCCACTTCAGTATCTGGCCGCCGAACTGCAGGTACAGGTTGCCCAACTCTGCCCCTTCAACCACTTTTCTGTCCTTGCCCCAGTCGACCATCCCGCCCACCCAGTGCGGCGAAAGGTCCGTGGTGAAGGCGAGCGACCTTCCTTCCCCGTACTCTCCGACCACTAGCAGCGGCACCTCTTGCTTCGCAAGCTTCACTTCTTCCACGTGGCCCTTGCCGACCGACTCTATCCTTCTCATGCTCAACAGCACTTCTGCGCCTGCTTTGGTGGTCACGGCATTGTACCCGCAAACGGTCGGGGGGTCGTTCCAAGGCAGCCCTTTCAGAATCGGGTGGTCCTTTTTCTTTATTATTTTGAACCCATTGGGGTCGTTTACGCGGTCGTCCTTGGGGGAACACTTCACCGGCAGTATCTCCTCTACCGGCGTCCCGTGGTAATTCCCGTTGGAACCCGTGAAAGACCACCACCCGCCAATCATCCCCAGACCTTTGCCTCCTTCCACGTACTCTTTCAAAAGCTCCATCTTTTTGTTTCCTATGTTTTGGGCCGGCCCATCGCTGATCACCACTGCGTCGTATTTTTGCAGCTCGGAAAGCTTCGAGGGCGCTTCGCTGAGCTTCTCTGGCGCGATGCGAAGAAAGTCGAAACCGCTGTTTTTCGTCACTGCTAACAGATACCTCGCATATGCCTCAAGTTCGCCTAAAATCAACACTCGCATAGATATAGGACTGAAAGATTCTATTTAAGGCTTTTTGCAGAAGTCGGACGAAATTTATCTTCCCGAGATAGCAATTTAAGAGGCATTTTTTCATTATTTGTATAAGCGGACAGGAGGTAAGAAAACGCTTTCTGCTGTAAAATCATCCTGGAGGAAGCCTGAAAAGACTGGCGCGGGCATGGCCCCCAAAGAAGGGTACAGGATAGTCCTGACCTCAGACCTTCCGACCATGAGCAACTTTGGCAACGACCCGTTCATGGCATTTCTCTGCACCTTCCCTCATAAAATTGTGAACAGGCTGTTGACCAAGTATTTCGAGCCCCGGCTGGACGAAGAGGGGCGGCCGGAGTTCGCATCTTACGGCCTGCGCAGGGTAGAGGCCATCCTGTCAAAGGAATTTGGAGAAGAAAACGTGGTTGTCGCGCACCCCCAGACGCTGAACCGCTTCGTGGGGGAAAACACCAAAGTGATCGGTGTTTCAAGCCACGACCCGATGGGGATGGCCTACGTCAGCAGGACTTACAACGCAATCCTCGGCTTTGGCGGCGACTCCGTCAACTACTATTATTTCAAGCAGCTTCTGGACCACCCGGCAATCCGATGGCGGAACAAGGAAAAAACCAAGCTCATGGTAGGCGGCCCCGGCGCCTGGCAGATCAAGGACATGAAGATGCAGGATGCTTTGGGCATCGACATCCTGGCCCACGGAGACGCCGAGCGGGATCTGGCGAAAGTGGTCAGGGATATTTTGGACGGCAGGGACATCGGCAGCGAGGTCCTGATGAGCCAAGTTGACCCTGAGAAAGACGGCATCCCCCCGATAATCAGGCCCTCGAGCTACGGCTGCGTTGAGATAACCCGGGGATGCGGAAGGGGGTGCCAGTTCTGCTACCCCACAACAAGGAAGAGATGCTCCCTCCCCATGGACTTCATATTGAAGGAGGTCAAAACAAACGCGGACGGCGGCACGAAATCCATTTTCATCATCTCGGACGACATCTTCCTTTATGAAATCGGGCCAAACTTCGTCCCGAACAGGAAAAAAGTAGTTGAACTTTTCTCGAAGATAGCCTCACAGCCCGGGGTGGAAGACATACACCTCTCCCACGCCGCCATGGCCCCTGTGGTGGCGGACCCTAAGATGATAGAAGAGCTAAGCCCCATCCTGCTTGAGAAAACCCACCGGCGCTTCTGCGGGAAGCCGTACGTGACGGTGGAGATCGGGGTAGAAACCGGAAGCGTCAGGCTGATGAAGAAGGGTATGAGGGGGAAGGCGCTGCCATTCAGCGTTGACAAGTGGCATGAGATAGTCGACACCGGGCTGGGGACACTGAACGACAACGCCTGGTATCCTCTCTGCACATTCCTTGTTGGGCCCCCTGACGAGACCGAGGATGACGTCATGGCGACTCTGGAGCTGCTTGACAAAATAAAGGACAAGAAGCTGCTTTACGTCCCGGTCCTTTTCATCCCCATCAAAGGCACATTCTGGGAGCAGGAGAAGTCGGTTGGGCTGGATTACCTGTCGGAGCTGCAGTGGGAGGTCATATCCACGGGCTGGGAGCGAAACCTCAGGATATGGAAGAAGGAGAGCGAAAGGATAGTGAAAACTGCCGGGTTTTTCGCCTATTGGCTTTACCTGAGGTGGAAGCACGGCGGGAAGACAGTTCGGCCTGTGATGAGATTCTTGGGTCTCATGGGGCAGCGCGCCAAGCGGAGGCAGGCATCGCGTGCGGCCTAGTAGCGGTTAGATTAAAGTCTCTTGAAGTTCAAAAAAATTAAAGAGCGAGATGTTCCCGCTCTTAACCACTTTTCGCTATCGCCAATATCGTTTTCAATGCAATCAAAATCGCTCCAGCACCCACGAACACTGTGATGTTGGCTGCCAACCTTAGAAGTTCAACTGGTATCGCGACCAGCATCAGTTGCTGCATACCCAACGCCGTGACTATGAAAACCACCGACGCAAACAGGTACGGGCCAGTTTCCTTTGAGCTCACGTTCGCAATCCCGACGATTATCCCAAGTACCGCGAGACCAACGTAGAGCCATCCAGACGGGGTTATGAAAACCGCTGCTACTGTGATCAACAGGCCAACGTAGAATGCTATCGGGCCGACCAGTTTCATTGTGGACACTGCAGCTGCTTTTCCTCTTGGCAATTTTGCACCTCCAACCACAACTAGTTTTCAGGCATTTAAATTGATCTTAAACGTTTGGATTTTTCCAAATTCAAGAAGGTACAACCGCCGCTTTCAGCTCATCATCGAGTGCTCCGGGGTTCTTGGCTCCGATGACGGCCGCTAGAGCCAGCATTTGACCTTTGGCCTTGAGCAGCAGGACTGGCATCACGGGACCCACCATGAGCGAGGAGTTCAATGCCAAATTCATGGCAGAGGTCTTCGACTTCACCAGCAAAATGCTGATTGTCTCCCTCGCTGGGTAGCTTGAGTTCACGGCAAGATTGAAGGCAAACGCCCTCGATTCCAGGAGCTGAGATATGACGGCTTTCTCGTCGACATCAAGAACGCTGCCGACAAAGATGGTTCCTCCTTCAAAAGCGGCTTTGAGCCTTATCCCAAGCTCCAACGGCATTATCCCGAACTTCGCGATGGCGTCGGAGACTTCTTTTGTTATGACGTCACCGACCTTCAGTATGTGGAAGTTCTCTAGGATGACAACCTTGCCGGCCTGTATGCGGGCCTTTATGCCAAGTTTCTGCAGCTCTCCCACAGCTGGGCCTGGGGCCAGGTCTGTGTCCCCTGCTGGGATGACTATATCTTTCTGGGATTTTGACCCGGGCTTGGCGGGGGCGTTCACCCTGCTGTCCCGGAGGAACTTGTTCAGCTTGAAGGGGTTCATCTTCGAGAAAATTATCCCAGACTGCCCGCCGACGAGCCCCGCCAGCTCCTTAATCTTTCCGTCCTTTTCTGCCGCCCTGTCCAACCCGCGCGTCAAAAGCGTGTTTTTGGAAACCACGATGACCGCCTGGCCTCTTAGTTTCTGCCTGAGCTGCTGGAACTGCTTGGCCGGCAGCTCCGAGATGTCCACCAGCCCTATCACCGGGTACTCCTTGGCCAGCCTGCTCAGCTCGTCCACGACCTCCTGCTTCCAAGGCGCGACTTCCACTTTGCCGACCATCATCCCACATTCACCTTCGCGGGTTTTCCCATCGTTGCCTTGATTGTGACAGACCTGATCTGCCCTCCTGAGTCTGAGACTTTCTTCTCGACAGCATCCAAGACCGCACGGGCGTTTTCAGCTATCTGGTCGTCAGTCATGCTTTCCTTGCCTATCCTGCCATGGAAGGCCAGCTGCGCCTTGTTGGCCAACCTGATCGTCTTCCTGAACCGCTCCATGATGGGGGCGGGGTTGGCGTTCTGCGGCACTGGCTTGGGCATTTTGCCTCGCGGGCCAAGCACAGGGCCAAACACCTTGCCTATGAGAACCATCAGGTCGGACTGGGCCACAGTGAAGTCGTAATTTTTCATGATGCTCTTTATTTTTTTCTTGTTTCCCTGCAGGGACTCTATTTCCCCGCGCCCGATGATACCATCGGCCCCGGCGTCCCTCGCCACCCTAGCCATCTCCCCGTCCGCGAATACGAGAATTCTCTTCGGCTCCCCGGCGCCGTGCGGCAGGACAACATCCTCTGTGACCTTGCCTTCTGGTTTTTTCACATCTATTCCCTTTATCGTTATCGTGATGTCGACTCCCTGCGCGAATTTCCTCTTTCCGCTACCTTCCCGCATCTCCTTGACGGCCTTGGCCAGGTCCTCGTTTGAAAACGGCATCTACTTCAGCTCCTCATCCCTTTTTCCTTCGTCAAGCTCTTTCTGCACTTCCTCGGCGCCCTTCCCGTCCACAGTCACGCCCATGCTGACGCATGTCCCCAGAACCTCCTTGACGGCCGCCTTGAGCGACCTCGCGAGGCTGCCTGCAGTCTTCAGCTTGGCGATCTCCACTGCCTTCGCGAACGGGAGGTCCCCGACAACCTCCGAGCCCGAGGTCTTGGCACCCTTCTCCAAACCTGCCTCCTTTTTGATGAGCGCTGAGACCGGCGGCGAGCCGACCTCCACCTCAAACTGGCGCGTTTTCGGGTCAACCACCACAGTCACCGGTATCTTCATTCCGGCCATCTTGCTCGTCTTCTCGTTGATTTTCGCCACTACCTGCGCGACATTGGCCCCAAGCGGTCCTAGGGCCGGGCCCAATGGCGGCCCTGCGGAGGCCTTTCCTCCCTCCACCAGCACTTTGACTTTAGGTTTCGTCCAAATCACCACGTTGAATGATGTTCCCACAAAAGTAAACTGTATGTGTTAAAAAAGCCTCGGTCGCCCCCCACAACTGGATATTGTTAAAGCTTCGGGCGGACATCTATAACAGATGCAGGGAAGAAGGCACCATCTGAGAAAGGACGAGGCGAAGGAGCTCTCCGAAGCCGTCGGAGGGAAGCTTCCAACACTTTTGAAAACTCTGCAAAATGGCGTGGAGATAGTAAGGCTGGACGATGAGACTGAGGTGATATTCGCTGGGGGGGAGGAAATCCTGGCGAAGGTGAAAGGGGAATTCGTGCCGACGCTGACGGCGCTGGAAGCGGCCCGGCTCAAGCGGGTCGTTGTGGACATGGGGGCGGTGCCGCACCTGGCGAACGGCGCGGACGTGATGGCGCCCGGGATAGTCTTTGCGGACGACGGCATAAAATCCGGGGAAATCGTGGAGGTTTCCGACGAGCGCCACGGCAAGCCAATCGCCGTGGGGGTGGCGCTGGTGGACGGGCTGTTAATGAAAGGCGGCAAAGGGCGAGCCGTGAAGAACATCCACCATATTGGTGACAAGATATGGAAAACCCTCCGCAAAGGTTGAGCTTCCCGCTAAAGTTAAATAGCTTGAGCAACGAGCAAGCATTGACGGTGGTGTTTTGAGAACCATCAAAAAGCTGTTCACCAAGCCGGGACAATCCCCAGAGATAGCCGAGGAAGTGCCGATAATGGAGGTAGAGCCCTCCGGAGCCTCGTTCTGCCGGGATATCGAGCCGGTCTATGTGAAGAGCATAGAGCTCCAGGGGCCGACCAGCATCCAGGACGCGACGGAGGAACTCCAGCACGGCAACATTGTCATCATAGATCTGGGATTGCTCCTTAACCAGAACCCCGCCGACGCCAAACATGCCGTCGACCAACTCAAGGCGTTTTCATTGAAAATCGGCGGCGATGTGGGCAGGCTGACTGATTCTAAGATAATCGCCACCCCGAAGCTCGTAAAGCTCCAGTTCAAGAAACAGACCTGATTTTGGTGTACTGATGAAGAAGGGGTTTGTGCTTCCCATCGAGCGCTGCCCAGCCTGTGGCGCCCAAGGGACATGCGAGTTCAGGGGGATGATCCACGAAATCCCGCACTTTGGGGAAACGATGGAGACTGTGGTGTCGTGCAGCAGGTGCAAGTTCAGACACACCGACGTCATGCACCTGGGGGAGAGGGAGCCTGTCGAGTATGGGTTCAAAATAACATCGGAGGACGACATGATGGTCCGGGTGGTCAGGTCAAGCACCGGCACTGTGGATGTGCCCGAACTCGGGGTGAAGGTCAGGCCGGGGCCGGGAAGTGAGGGCTACATCTCGAACGTCGAAGGGGTACTCAACAGGATGGAGGACGCCATAAGGCTGTCGCTGAACGACGCCAAGGGGGAGGCCAGGGCCCGCGCCATGGCCAAGCTGGAGAAGCTTGAGAGGATAAAGAAAGGGGAAAGCCCAGCCATGCTGATAATCGCCGACCCCTACGGGCACAGCGCCATTGTCGACAGCCGGGCGAAAAAGCGCAAACTCACAAAAGAGGAAATATCCCGACTTTGAGCTACCTCAGCCTTATCGTCTCCATGTTCATTGGTGCCCTCGTCTCTATCCTGAAAAGCTTGTATATAGTGCTGGCGAGGTCGTGGCACTTGCTTTCCTCCCCGTGGATGTTGATCACTCGTTCCGGCTTCGGCACGAGCCTCTTGATGTAGTTCAAGATCTGCACCCTGTCGGAGTGGCCGCTGAACCCCTCCACTGTCTTAATCTCCATGTTCACCTTGACCTCCTCCAGCCGGCCCTTTTCCCCCCTGATTGCCACCTCATTCCAGCCCTTCTGAACCCTCCTGCCGAAGGAGCCCTCCGACTGGTAGCCGACGAAGACCAGGGTGTTGCTCGGGTCGGGTGCCAGCCTCTTGAAGTACTCCATCACGGGCCCGCCAGTCATCATGCCCGCCGTCGAAATTACCACTCCCGGTCCACTCTCTATCACCTCTGCCCGCTTGTCGGGCCCTGTAACCTTCACGAAAGTGTCGGAAAGGAACGGGTTGGTGTCTTTCTTGAATATCGAGTCCCGCAGCTCCTGGGAAAGGAACTCCGGGTATGCTGTGTGGACGGCCGTGGCCTCCCATATCATGCCGTCCAGGTAAACCGGGATGTCGTCAAGCAGCCCATCCCTTCTGTAGCTCTCCAGAAGTACCATCATCTCCTGAGCCCTTCCGACCGCGAATGCCGGGACCACAACCTTCCCTCCCCTCTTCACTGTTTCCCTGACTATCTCCACGAACTCCTCCTCAGCGTTGGCCCTTCGGGGCTGCACATCCTGGGCACCTCCGTAAGTGCTGTCTATTATCAGCGTCTCGGACCTCGGGAAGGTGTAGACGGCAGGTGAAAAGAGGCGGCTCCTGTCAAACTTTATGTCCCCTGTGTAGACCACATTGTACAGGCCCTCGCCCACATGGAAATGGGCGATTGACGACCCAAGTATGTGGCCGGCGTTGTGCAGGGTGACCCTGAGGTCGGGGGCGATGTCGGTGACGTCCCCGTAGTCGAGCGGGATGGTGTGGGCCAAGAACCTGCCTATGTCCCTCTTGTCGTAGGGCATCAGCTTGTCCTCCCTCTCGGCTATCTCGACATAGTCCACCTGGAGCAGCACCGCCAGGTCCCTCGTGGGGGCCGTACAGTAGACCGGCCCCTCGTAGCCCATCTTGTAGAGATACGGGATGAAGCCGCAATGATCAAGATGCGCGTGGGTCAGGACCACGGCGTCAAGCTTGTCAAGCCTGACCTCCGGCAGCTCGAGGTGTGGGAAGGCCCTGTCCTCCGACGCCACATTGACGCCGCAGTCGACCATCACAGTGCTTTCCGGCGTCTGGAGCAGGAAGCAGGAGCGGCCGACCTCCCTGGACCCGCCGAGCGTCGTCAGCCTCACCCAGTCGCCCTTCGCGGTCTTCTCCCGGTGGATTCTCTTGCCGACCTTCTTCAAGACGCTGCGGCGGTCGGCTCCGGCGTGAATCATGGAAAGCCTTATGTTCCTGACAAGGTCCGACTTTATCGGGGGGGCTCTGACGACCTTTGGGGTCCACTTTATTTTGTACATGAGCTCTCGTAGGAGGGCGCCCTCCTTCCCTATCACCACTCCGGGCTTCTCGGCCTCGATGGTGACCTCCCCGACGTCTTCGTTGAAGATGATGTCGGTTATTCCGGCCTCGGGAGAAACCATTGCCCTGATCTGCTCCTCCGCCTTCTTCTTGTCCGTGAGTATGGACTCGTCCGGGCGCAGGATTATGCGTTTCCGGATTTTTTTCGCCAGCTCTTTTATCACGTCCCCGTCCTCGGCCAGCAGATCGAGCTTGCTGCAGTATAGAACTACCCTCGGCCCCTCGAAATCCACATCTGAAACCGAGTCGCCGAAGGTGGTCTCTTCCTTCACCACCTTCTTTATTTCCTTAAGCAGCTCCTCTGCGCCTCCCATCTCAACACCTTTTGGAATTTTTTTAGACTAGACTCCTGATTTCGTCCGGAGAAAGCTCGCGGTAGCCCCTCTTGGTTATCTCGGCGACCATGATCTCGTTCCCGGTCGCGATGTCCCTCTTCATGGCCGTCTTGATGGCCTTCGCAGCCACTGGGAGCGCCTCCCTCGTGGACATTCCAGGCCTGAACTCGTTCTCTAGGACCCCGTAAGCTACAGGTGACCCAGAACCAGTCGCGGTCATCTCTTCCTTCGTCAGGCCCCCGTCAATGTCGACGAAGTACAGGTCGGGGCCGTTGCCATCCACCCCACCGACGAGGAGGTTGGCGATGAATGAGCCAAAGGAGTAGTTCATGACGTTTGCTACAAGCCTTGCGCAGGCCCTGACGTCCATCGGGGCGCCCTCATGCATCAGATAATAGCCGGCCTCCACCCTGAGTATGTCGACCAGGCGCTGGGTGTCTGCCACCCCTCCTGCCGTGGTGAAGGCTATCCTGTCCGTGATGCTGTAAATCTTCCTGGCCTCCTTGCTGGCCACCGTGTAGCCCGCGGTCGCCCTGCTGTCGGTGGCAAACACCACCCCGTCGCCACAGACCAGACCGACAGTCGTCGTTCCCTTTAGCTTCTCTGGTTTTGGATTCAATTCCATACCTCTTGTAAAAATGCTGCGAAGAAAGCAGCAATAAGAGCTGTTGACCATCGTATTTAAAGTTTTACCCGCAGAGGAGGGCAGGGGGGAAATTGAAGGAACCAAGGAAGATCGAGCTGCCCCGGGAGGTCTGGATAGGTCCCGGGGTGATGTCCAAGGTGGCGGACGTTTGCGGGAGGCTGTGCGCCGGGGGGGAAGCCGCGATAGTGGCAGACCCGACCACTTTTACCATGGCCGGGAAGAAGATAGAAAACCAGCTGAGAAAGGCGGGGTTCAGGGTCGGGCACATGCTGATAAACGAGGCCAATGTCGCTGCCGTTAGGAATGTCAGGAAGTTCTTTGGATGGGGGCCAAGTTTTTATCTCGGCGTCGGCGGCGGCCGCGCCATAGATGTGGCCAAGCTGGCGTCGTTCCAGGAGGGGAAGCCCTTCGTTTCAATACCGACCGCGGCCTCCCACGATGGGATTGCTTCTTCAAGGGCGTCAATCGGGGGCGGGCGTGGTCCGGCTTCTGTGGAGACCCAGGCGCCCATCGCGATAATTGCCGACACAGATGTTATCAGGCGGGCCCCTCACAGGCTGCTGGCGGCCGGCTGTGGGGACCTGGTCTCCAACCTTACGGCGGTGAGAGACTGGCAGCTGGCCCAGCGGGTGAAGGGGGAGCCATACAGCGAGTTTGCAGGCACCCTCTCTCTGGTGAGCGCCCAGATTGTCATGGAGAACACCGGGATTATCGCCAAACACACTGAGGAAGGTGTGAGGAAGGTGGTCAAGGCCCTCATCTCCAGCAGCGTGGCGATGGCGATAGCAGGCACCAGCAGGCCGGCCAGCGGGGCGGAGCACCTGTTCAGCCACGCCCTGAACCTCGTAGCTCCCAAGCCAGCGCTTCACGGGGAGCAATGCGGGGTCGGGACCATAATGATGGCGTACCTTCACGGGGAGGACTGGCAGGCCATCAGAGGGGCCTTGAAGGCCATCCGGGCGCCGACGAACGCCAAGGGGCTCGGCATCCCGGTGAAGTACATTGTCAAGGCTCTGACCATCGCGCACAGGATAAGGCCAGACCGCTACACGGTGCTGAAGTCGGGGCTGAAGCCGAAGGCGGCGGAGAAGCTGGCAAAAATCACTGGAGTCATTCCTTGATTACTTCGTCCGTTCAGCATTTTTACCCCAATGATTGACTTTCCATCTCTTTGAAGACATCTTCTACTTCCTTCGCTCGAGCGCGTTTTCTCGCATAATCTTTGTCAATCCTGTCTTTCTGAGCTTTAAACACCAATAGCGCCCGATCAAAGTCCAAGCGCTCTCCCCAAAACTTGTACCCGGCGAGATCATTTACCAAAACATCCTCCGGGCTTGCAACCCTTATTTTGTACCCATCCACCTCAAAAATTTCAGTCTTTTCTGGAGCATGGCCACTCACGATGTCTATAGCGTAGTCTGCTTCTTCATGCCACCAGACGCGGTTGCGCTTGAAGCCTAGCAACTCCAGCCCTTCCTTCACTTTTTGCAAGTCGCCGGCACAAACCACGTCGGCGTCCAATGTTCTGTAAGCGCCGAGTGAGTAAACGGAGGTGGCGAGTCCACCGACGATAATAAAATCACCGCCCAGCCTTTCTGAAAGAAATGCTGTTATTAGGATGTACGACTCTGGGTGCCCAAGTTCTTTAGCCCGCCTCAATACATTCAAAA
The DNA here is from genome assembly GCA_040757795.1 of Hadarchaeota archaeon (SeqCode). GTDB lineage: Archaea > Hadarchaeota > Hadarchaeia > Hadarchaeales > Hadarchaeaceae > DYTO01. The sequence goes on from JBFLWG010000003.1 coordinate 35,798, forward strand.
ACTCGTCTTTAACTTCTGGTTCCAAGGTTTAGCCTCCAGCCTCCTTTTATTTTCTCAAGCTTGCCGGACTCCACCGCCTTGTCCCACCTTCGACGCGCAAGTTCTCCAAGAATTAAAATCTCATCTGTCCTGCGCTGAATGTCATCTGGACGCGGAAGCTTGCCAGCCAAGGTAACCAATCGCGCAACAGCCTCGCTGAGACTGACCTGTTTGCCTGACTCCGCCATCATCTGGCCCTTAAACTTGAGCAGCCGGGCGTATATTGTGTCGTCAACTTTTATCGTTTTTACCACTTTTTCTACCAAGTATACTTTTTCCACCATCATAAAAGGTTTTTCAACGCGCCCGGAACATTTATATTTGTTGACTTTAAGGAAACTAATTAGAGAAGATGGATGAAATCATTATCATGAAAAAGATGCGCGAGAAAGTCCTCGGAGTAAGGGAAATAATCTCTGTTACAGGATGGAAACCATCAAGGGTGATTGAACTGCTGAGAAAGCTAGAGCGAGAAGGGTTAGTGGAGTTCAAGCGGGATGCACCGAGCGGCCGCGGCAGGCCAAAAAAAACAACCCACCTTACAGCGCTGGGGCAGAGGTACCTCACCAAATTCGGAGAAAGCGAGCGGCTGCGCCTGAGGACGGCTCCATCCGATGTCAAACGGGCTGTCATGCAGGCCAGGGATGTGGAGAGGCTCGTCAAATCTGGGCGCTCTACTTATCAGATGCTTTGGGAGTTGGATGAAATTGTCCGCACTGTTAGAGACTCTGCGAAAGCTGCTTGACGTGCTGGAAAAAAGGGGCGTCGACTACATGCTCTTGGGCGGCTTGGCGCTTCCTGCTTACGGCAGGCCCCGAGCCACGTATGACATAGACATTGCAATTTCCATCGGCGATCCCAAAATTTTCAAACAAGTAGAGGAAGACCTGATAGCGCGGCAGTTCCAGTTGCCCAGCGGCCTTGAACCGGGCGTGCCATGTGTCTACATTGGGGACTTGGAAAACCAGACGAACGCGGAGTTCTGGTTCAAACCTGATGGCGTGGCATTCTCTGAAGCCGTGAAGAGGCGCTGGCGGGTCGACATCGGCGGCGGGCGGAAAGCTTGGATCATCGGGCCGGAAGACTTCATCGTCAACAAGCTCGCCAGAACAGACAGGAGCGAATTGGACGAGCATGATGTAATCAGCGTTATCGAGCGGCAGAAGAAGCTTGACGAGAACTACCTCCAGAAAAGGGCCAATGCTGCTGGCGTGCTTGAGGTGCTTGAGGCCCTGCGGGAAAGGATGAAACGCGTTTAACTGACACGTTCACACACAAAACTTCCGCAACACTTATATGGACTATAGTTGCTATAATTAATTGTGATGCATGTGGCCACAACTACAGTTCAACTCAAAACTGAAACAAGAGACCTGCTCAGAGCCCTTGCCATGAAAGGCGAAACTTACGATGATGTGATTGTCGAACTCGCCGCGGCTTATGACGAATTCATCGACGACCTTATAGAACGGCACGGCCGCGAGAAGGGCCAAGCTGTCCCGATGGAGGAAGTGTTTGAGCGAATTGACCGTGAACTGGCTGCCGGAAGCAGTAAAAAAGCTAGAAAAACTCTCTAAACGGGACCCCCTAGAGTACAAGAGAATAAAGAAAGGATTCCAGCGGTTCGCCGCAGAAGGCGGGGGGGATCTCGTGGCAATCAAACCCCCCATATTCCGGCTCAGAATAGGTTCATGGCGGTTCTGGTTACACCGCACCCAAGCGGGGTATGATGTGGTGGATTTTTACTGGCGCGATCAGGCCTACAGGCTTGAAGTCATCGAGAGGATGCTCAGGCGCGCGAGACTGCTCTGATTCTACAACCGTAGTTCAAAAGACGCGGCTCGGTGGGATTTGCGCCAAACTGCATGTGAACTTGGATTATTTGGGCCCTTTCCCAGGCGCGATTACACTGATTTCGTCGCTCCCCTCGAAGTCCAACGCGCCGACCCTGCCCGTCACCTTCAGCGTCACGGTCCCGGGCGACAGCAGGCTCTGCACGGCGCTCCTGTCAAACTTCACCATCAAATCCGGGACGCCGTCTACGTCGTGATCGCCTATTGAGGTTGGATGAAGCTCGGCCGGAACGACGCCCTCGAGCAGGACCGTGCTTACGTCTATGTCAGAAACATCCTGCCCGATGGGGAGCTCTATGTAAGCGGTTATCCATTTGCCGTTGCTTTTGAGGTTCAAAGTGTCGGGCTTTATGTCGACCACTGCTTCGATCCTTTTCGGCAGCTCGAACATCACCGCGAATAGGCTGAGGTGAGTCGTCTCGCCGTAGATGATGTTGTTCTCGGTGTCGACGCGGGTTGTGATGTTTACCCAGCTCCCGTTTTCTAACACCTTCAGCTTCAAATCATTCTCCTGCTGGGATGCCCCATAATTGATGGCCAAAGTTATTTTGCCGGTGTACGCTGCGGTGGTCGTGATGTCGTAGTACGTGTTGTCCGGGACCAACTCGAAGTTTGCTGGCGGGCTTCCTGAAACAATTGTAGCTGTCGTGTCCCCCGCAACCGTGACGTTTTCAAAAGTTATCGTTACGTTTTCACTTACGACAACGTTAACATTCTCCCCAATTAGAGTGTTGGGCACCTTTTGCCAAGTCAGAAAAGGATATCCATTGTTGAGGCCGGGATTTATGTTCCAAATGTCCTCGTTGTTTGCATCGTCGTACGGGTTCCCGACGAAGTCCCAAGGTTCGGTCAAGCCTTCGCTCCAACCTACATCGGTGTAAGTCCGAACGTTTTTCATTTCGCTGGTCATCTTACCGGTGCCGCCGGCGCTGTCGATTAAACCAGAAACCTCGACATCCCAAAAATTACTAGTGTCTTGAATTAAACCATCCGCGCCCACCAGACCACCAACTTCAGTATCGTAACTCAACGTATTCACATGGCTGGCAGAATAAGACTTGACTATTGACCCGCCCCCAATTCCTACTAAACCACCAACTTGTTCCGAACAAGTTACTTCACCTGTAGAATAACTATTGCTTATAACGCCGCTCAATTCTCCTACTAAACCACCTACTTTTTGTGTGCCAGTCACGTTTCCCGTATAATACGATTTGTCAACGTAAGAATCAATAACCAATCCTATCAAACCACCTACCGACTCGCCACCACTTACGGTGGCAGTTGAATAACTATTGACAACGTTACCTCCACCGACGACTCCTATCAAGCCCCCCATAAAGTTGGAGCCGCTTACGGTGCCAGATGAATAACAGTTTTCTACAGCACCTCCAGCTTCCCCTCCCCAACTTCCCATACTCCCCACCAGTGCGCCAGTGGCCTCGCTGCCAACAGCGCTAACAACATACACATTTTCCAATCCAACATTTTTTATAACAACTGGTCGGGACGTAACCCCAAAGAGTCCAACGTAGTAAAAATCATTTGGTCTATTTATGAATAAGTTTTTGACGGTGCGCCCCCTCCCATCAAAAGAGCCAGTAAACGGCACTTCCCACCCTCCAACATCGTTACCAATTGGTTCGAAACCAAGGCTACCATTCCAGTTGACGGTTTCGCTGGCATCAATATCGTTCACCAGAATGTAGTGAGCACTCAGATTTTCCCTCATCTCCTGAAGTTGGTACACGTCGGTTATCTGGTAAGGGTCTTCTGGGGTTCCGCTTCCGCCGCCCGAAAATGCAGCTGCGGGCGCTGGCTGGATCAACAATAACATTAAGCCGATAAGAACAAGACTTCCTTTGAGCGCCAACTTGGTTATGTTGCACCTCACTCTTACCCCAATAACAATGAAGACGAATGGATAAATACTCGACTTGTTAGCCTGAAATTCCACTTCTGAAGCAGGTCTCACTTTTTGCCCATGTCCGTCAACTCAGCAACGGCTTTTTCAACAGTATTTTTGAGCTGCGGGATGTCCTTTTTTATCGTGCCCCAGACCTCTTCAAGTTTCACGTCAAAGTAAGCATGAATGAGCTTGTCTCTCATTCCTGAAACATCCTCCCACGGTATCTCTGGGTACTGCTGCCTTGTTTCTAGCGAAAGACGCTTTGTTGCCTCCCCTATCACCTCAAGTTCTCTAACAACGGCACTCTGGGTTTTTGAATCATCCAAAAATTTTGCGTATCCCATGTTTTTTGTATATGACTGAACCCTAGATATAGCGTCCAAAATGTGCTTGAGGTACGGGAGGTCTCCCTTCATTCCACCGCCACCGCCTCGTTCTCTATGCTCTCGCGCATGTACGGGCTCACAGCATCGCGCGGTACCAGCTCCACCTTCACCCCCAGCAATTTAAAGAGTTCCATCTCCATTCCCACATGATCTATGAGGCTCGTCCCTTCCGGCATGTCCACCAGGAGATCCAAGTCACTGCCCGGCTTCGCGTCGCCCCTCGCCCTAGAGCCGAAAACCGCTATGTTTCTCACGCCGCGCTTCTTGAGGTACTGGACCGCCTGCTCCAGCATCTGGGAAGTCGAGGCGCCTCCTTTTTCGGAGATGAGCCTTCGTAGAACGTCTTCGTAGGTCTCCCGCAGGTGCAGTTTTAGCTCTTCCAACATTTTCTTAGTTTCTGCCGAGAGCTTGATGGTGGATTTCATTTTCTTAACCCCCATTTAGTATACTATGGTATACCGTAAAAACTTTCTGGATCGAGGTTTGATAGTATGCCAACAATACATTCACGATTAAACTTGGAGTCTCTTTTCCAGCGATTCCACGCGCTCTGGAATGTACGCATGCTTTCTGTGGTCGACTCCAACTACAAGAATGTCCGTGTTTTTCCCGTACGTAATGCGATAAACTCCAACCCTGAGCGCCCACAGAACACCGCGGATGTGCCTGACATCCCCCCTGCCTGTATCATGAAATTCCTCCAGGGCGCGGACAATTCGCTTTCTTACGTCTGGCGGCAGTCTATCAAACTCTCGCTCCGCACCACGGTGTACGAGAACGGTCACTTGATACCCCACTTTTGCTTGAGTTCGTCGAGAGTGACAAACTCTTTGCGCGGAGCCTTGAGCCGATTTTCCAGTTCAGCCAGCCGCTCCTCGTATGACGCGATCAAATCTTTTATGATCTCGTCGTAAGTTTCCCCCTTCCCGCCGATTGCCTTCAGCATGTCCCGCGTTTCCGGTTCGAGCTGAATTGTTGTCGCCATATAACCGCTATGTATTGTACATAGGTTCATATAAAACTTGTTTGTTTACCCTTCAGTTTGGTGTATTATCCCACCACATGTGTCATACCCTGCCCATGAAGTACACTCTTGCCGGCGTTAAGTAGTTTAGCGCTTGGTGCGGTCTTTCGTAGTTGTAGTACCTGATGAATGCCCTGAGTGTCTTGTAC
>JBFLWG010000004.1:0-41151 GCA_040757795.1 Hadarchaeota archaeon (SeqCode)
GAAATGCTCCTCAGGGGGAAGGCCCTTCAGACCTTCCGGGAAAAGAGCAAGCCTTAGAAGCTTGGGGAGCCTGACGTCCAGCAGCGCCTGGGCCCGCACCCCGATATCTTGGGCCCTCTCCAAGTCCCCACCAAAGCGTGCGGCTGTAATGCTGCTTCTGAGGGACAGGTAAAAGTCCTCGGTCAGGGACTCCAGGTCCGACGACCGTTCCTCAGAGATGGTCAGCCTGCGGACATCGCTGGCTGTCAGTGCCCCCACGCTCTCGGCGAACCCGAACCTCTCCAGCACTCTCGCCTCCCAAGGCCATACCTCCGCCTCGGTGCCTGTTGAGAAGGGGCCGAGCCTTCTCCCTCCCAAAACAACCTGGGGAAAATCCTTTAGGAGTTTTATTTTCTGTCTCATCATTTCACAACCAGAGCAACCGTCTCGCTCGTTGGCGAGTACAATGTGCCCCTGTTTATCTCCTTTTCTATCAGTTTTTCGACAAAGTTTTCCGTCAGCCCGGCTTCTACCGCGCGGGACTTTACTTTGTCAATGGGAACCGGCCCGCCATATTCTCCCTCCATCTGCCTGATCAAATCCAGAACTTGCTGGACCCTCTCCCTCTGCGAAGCCGACATCCCGGTGTAAAGGAGCGTCACGTCCACGGCTTTTTTCTCCGGATCAATCCCTGCCTGGTTCAAGCTGGCCTTGACCAAGTTTATGGCGCGCGTCACATCCTCGATGTCTACCTTGTCCCGTAGCCTGAGCCTGGCGCTTGACTTTGCCAAGCGTATGATGGCCTCGAGCTGCCTCACTGTGATGGGCAGCGGCAGGTTCTGCTGGGCCGCCGCACTCCTCCACTCCACAAAGAAGTCCTCAATTCTCTTCAGGACCTCCTTCTCCTCCATCTTCGGCTCGATGCTCTTTCTGGCGTAGATCACTACTTTCCTCAAAAACTCGGGCTCGAAAGGCGGCTTGGTGATCTTCTGCTTTGAATGCAGCTGGATGACATGCTGCGCCATCGAGCGGTCCTCGTCCGAGGTTGGCCTGTCCTTCATTATGAAAATCAAGTCGAACCTAGAAAGAAGGACGGGGTTAAGATTGGGATCCAACTGCTCCGGAACAGTCTTGTGCTCATCGAACCGCCCGAACCTTGGGTTTGACGCGGCGAGAACGGCCGTCCTTGTATTCAGGGTGGCGACTATCCCGGCCTTTGCTATGCTTATGGTCTGAGACTCGAGAGATTCCAGAAGAGCCGCTGCGTCTTCCTCCCTCATCTTCTCGAACTCGTCTATGCTCGCTAGGCCGCCGTCTGCTATGACAAGGGCGCCAGCTTCCAGCGCCCACCCTCCGCCGAGTTCGTCGCGAACGGCTGCGGCCGTGAGCCCGGCACCCGTCGCCTTCATCCCTGAGGTGTAAATGCCGCGGGGGGCAATGTTGGAAACCCACCTCAGCAACTGGCTTTTGGCAGTTCCAGGGTCACCGATTAAAAGAATGTGAGTGTCCCCCCTGATTCTCGTCTGGTCCTGCAGGATGACGGGGTTGCAGCCGAAGAGCTGAAGGGCCACTGCTTCCTTTATTTCATCGTGCCCACGCATCGCCGGCGCAATTGATTTGATTATCTTGTTGGCTATCCAGGGGTCCTTCGTCAGCTCCTTTATTTTTTCCTCGTCCTCCGCTGTGAGCTCCGCCTCCTCCACCCCTTTGTGAGGCAGATCAATGTGGTTAACGAAAAGAACTGTCGGGAAAACCGTTTTTCCCTCCTTTATGGCCTTCACCTGTAGCACCCTAAGCATGCCCGTGATTATCACATGGTTGCCCGGCACGGCCATGTCCACTAAATCGTCCCTTATCACACCATTAAGGGTCCTAGGCATCCTCCCTCCGCGAAGCTTTGATGGGTGTTCTTGCACCTTGATGTTTTGCCAGTCCCGGAAAATTGTGTTCTCCACGACTAGGTCGAAGCGTCCCTTGCTCCCGCAATTGGGGTTGGGGCAGAGCGGAGGCTCTATCAGGAACTCGCCGAACTGTTCTATTGGAATTTCCTCCTTGCACCTTCTACATTTGAAGACCGCGACCTTTACCTCGGGCTTTACCTCGCCTGCGCTTTTCAGCACTCCTTCCACCTGGATGAATTTCCCCACGTGGGCGGCCCGGATGTGCCTGATTTCGATCGTTTTGTCAAGGCCTTTTACCCTGAACCTTACGTCGGGTATCTTTGTTATCCCACTCAGGGTGGAATCTGCCTTCTCCAAGAACTCCATCGGGGAGTCCAACAAGGTCTTTGCCAGCTTTTCATCGAATTCAACAAGGCCCTTGAACTCCACAACAAGGGATTTGTGGCCGCTCGCGACCACTTTCTTCAGTTCTTTTGAAATTTCCCGCCTGTGGAGGTAGTCTTCCAGCTTCTCGATTAGTTTTTGTTCCACTCGAAATCACCCTTCTGTAATGCTGTGAAGGATGGCGCAACTGCGTATTTAGCCACTCCCATTGAAATTTTAAACTCGAAGATTAACGACAGATTAAATTTTACATCCAACCTGCCGCAATTTAGAGCAAATTTTCCATGCCCGTCTGACGCGAAAACTTTTGGAGCGTCATACCGGAAAATCTTCATAATCTTCCTTTGATTACTAAAACTCCGTAAGATAACTCGGTTTTTGGGAGAGGTAGGCGAAAGTATTCCTTTTTTTACTTTGACTGCTCTGGAGTGGATACAGTGGAAGCCAATAGAACCCGTGGTTATGGTACTTTTATGTACTCGTAAGCCTCTGTAATCGAGTCAAAACAGTAGTTTACGCGCTGAAAATCACGCCGGAACTTCGCAACCTCCGCCGCTATTTTTTCTTCCGGCTCCTTGTCAACAACCACCCGCTTTATAAACTCGGCTATTTGGCGCATCTGGGGCTCCTTCATGCCAAGCCGGGTGACTTCGGATGTGCCGAGCCTAATCCCGCCCGGATTTTTGTAGTGGCGGCCCTCCTTGGGATCCCATGGCAGCAGATTCCTGTTGAGGATTATGTTCGACCGCTCCAGTTTTTTCTCCAAAGAGCCGCCGTCGCCATATTTTATGACATTGACCACCGTGGTGTGGGACTGCGTGAACCCCTGATCCGGGCACAAGACATCAAAACCAAGGTCGTGGAGGGCTTTTGCAAGTGCCTTTGAGTTTTTCACTATCTGCGCAGTGTATTCCTTGCCGAACTCCATCATTTCGGCCAACGCCACAGCCAAACCTGCCACAGAATGAAGGTGGTGGTTGCTCACCACACCGGGAAAAACAGCTTGGTTGACCTTCTCAGCCAGCTCCTTTCTGCACAAAATCATGCCGTGCTGGGGGCCTGGAAGGGTCTTGTGGGTGCTGCAGGTCATTACGTCGGCGCCCTCCCTTAATGGGTCCTGGAACTGGCCTCCTGCTATCAGGCCACATACGTGGGCGGCGTCGTACATCACGTTGGCGCCGTTCTCCTTCGCCACCTTGCTCAGCTCTTTCACAGGGTGTGGGAAGAGAAAAACACTCCCGCCAAGGGTCAACAGCTTTGGCTTGGTCTTCTCTATCTTCTTGGTCGCCCCCTCCACGTCTATGTTCATCTTTTTTTCATTGAATGGGATGTATTCCACCTCGAGCCCGTGAACGGCCCCGGCAGTGCCGCCGAACTTCTTTTTACCCATGCTGATGTGCCCTCCCGAAGCTATCGCAAGGCACATCATGGTGTCCCCTGGCTCGGTCAGCGCCGTATATGTAGCAAGATTCGCTGTTACGCCTGAAATTGGCTGGACGTTGGCGTGTTCGGCCCTGAAGAGCTCGCGCGCCAGCTCCATCGCCAAGATTTCCACCTGATCTATGTAAACGCAGCCAGCATAGACCCGCTCTCCCGGCCAGCCCTCAGCGTACCTGTGCTGGAAGTCCGTAAGAAGAGCTTCTCTGACGGCCGGGCTGGTAACATTCTCGCTGGCTATCAAGGGGATGCTATTCCTGAACCACTCGTGGTGCTTACGCAACAGCCCCATCGTCCTATCGTACGCCGCCTTAGCCTGCATCATCTCAACCTCTCAAGATCTCTTGGCCCCGCCGCCTTGAGCGGGCGCTCTGATACTATTGTAGCCTCTTCAGGGTCTTTAAGAATGTGGCCGGTCGCGACGCACACGACTTCCTCATCCTTTCTCACCTCGCCAAGCTTGACCAGCTTCCTCAGCCCTGCTATCGACGCCGCGCTCGCTGGCTCCGCCCCAATCCCGGCAAGCCTCGCCAGCAGCTTCTGGGCTTCGACTATCTCCTTGTCGCTGACCGACTCCGCTGCGCCGTTGGAATTTCTTATGGCCCTTATCGCCTTTGGGCCATTGATGGGGTTCCCGATGCGGATCGCGGTTGCTATCGTCTCCGGCCTCTTCACCGGCTCAAACTTCTCCCGCCCGGACTTTATCGCCTTCACAATCGGCATCGCTCCGTTCGCTTGAATCCCCGTCATCATTGGCACTCCCCTCGTCAGCCCGACCATGTCAAGCTCGAAGAACCCCTTGTAAATCGCCCAGATGTTAGCGCAATTCCCCATGGGCACGACCACCCTGTCGGGAACCTTCCACCCCAACTGATCCGATATCTCAAACCCGATTGACTTCTGGCCCTGAGGCCTGAAAGGGTTTAAGGAGTTCAGGAGATAAATGTCGTTCTCAGCATCGCAGAGCCGCATCACCGCCTCGAGGGCCTCGTCGAAATTCCCTTTCACGGCAAGGACCTTCGCGCCATAGACAAGTGACTGCGCGAGCTTTCCAAGCGCCACTTTCCCCTTCGGCAACAGGACGAGACACCTAAGGCCTGCCTTTGCGGCATATGCGGCCAGAGATGCAGATGTATTGCCTGTGGAGGCGCAGGCGACCGTCTTGACCCCGAACTCGAGCGCCTTTGTCACGCCGACAGTCATGCCGCGGTCCTTGAATGAACCGGTGGGATTTGTTCCCTCAAACTTCACGTAAAGATCCCTCAAGCCGATTTCCTTTGCGAGCCGGTCGCACTTGAGAAGAGGGGTGCCTCCCTCGCCCAGGCTGACGACCTTTGACATGTCAAGGACAGGTATGAAGGCGCGATACTTCCAAACATTCGGGGCGGCAGTCTTCAGCTTTTTCATGTCCATCCTGCGTTTTATTTCTCCCTTGGCAAACTCCACCTCGAGGAGGCCGCCGCATTTTGGGCAGGTGAATAAGTTCTCTCTGATATTGAACTTGCTCCCGCAATCTATGCATTCCAGACGCACGAGATTCCCAATTAATTCTGGAATGCTGGTAAATACTTTCGGCTGCCGGCTAGATTCCGAGAGTCCTGTGGATGTCTATCAGGTCGCCTAACAATGAGCTGGATGTTTCTTTTGGCCCTGCGCCGAACCCCGATATCGAGATTTCCCTGGCGAGGTCCAGCTTCAGGGTCACGGAGTTCAACGTCCCGCCTACCGACAGGGGATGGTCCCGCGCCACGAGCCTGGGCGCCACCTCAAGCGAGTTGGGCCTGGCCACTCCGACCAGCTTTATCGTCTGCCCGGCCTCCTTCGCGAGCTTCATCGCGCTCGGACCGATCCTGGTTATGCCAACCCGCCTGACGTCTTTCAACTTGGCGCCCCGGCCGAGCAACGAGTTTGCAAGTATGACTATTTTGGCTGAAGTGTCGATGCCTTCAATGTCCAGCGTCGGGTCTTTCTCCGCCACCCCGAGCTCTTGAGCCTCCTTCAGGACCATGTCGAACGGCGCGCCCTCCTCGCCCATCCTTGTCAAGATGTAGTTTGTCGTCCCGTTCAAAACTCCCTGGATCTCCATCACCTCGTTCCCTGCCAGAAGCTTCCTTGCGAGCTCTATCACAGGGATCGCGCCCCCGACCGATGAAGAGTACCTGAACTCTATGCCCTGCTTCTTCGCCAACGACGCCAGCTCCTGGAAAGCTACGACAAGAGGCCCCTTGTTTGATGTTATGACATGCCTGCCTGCTTTCATGGCGGCTTTTATGTGGCCCAGTCCAGGCTCGCCTGTGTTTATGTTGGTTGGCGTGAGCTCGAAGACGATATCGGCGTCGACATTTTCTATAGTGCTGAAGGCAAGCTTCCCCCTCTTTGCGCCTGGGAAACCTGTAACATTCCCCCCGCGCTCCACAATCGCAAGAAGCTTTTGCAAACTCAATCCCTTTTCGCTGACCACCGCGCCGAACTCGTCCACAACTGCGACAATTTTGGGAGACAGGCCATATTTCTTTCTCAGAAACAGCTCCTTTTCAGCCAGTGTGCGGCTCAAGCCTTTGCCAAGGTTTCCAAACCCAATCAAAACCAGCCTCATTGAAGGGCCTCCAGAGACGTGAGAAGTAGAAGATTTTTCTCATCGGCTATTTTTTGAAGCATCGAAACCGCGGCCCTTGAATTTTTCTCCTCGCTCGCCGTTATCGTCATCCGCGCAACCGACTCTTGCCCGCGCCCGCCAACGACTAAGCTCAAGTCGGAAACCCTGACGCCTTTTACCGCGTTCAGCCGCTCTATTGTGTCCCTTGCGTCCGTGTTGATTATGTGTCCAATCAACATCACCATAGTTTGAACGTTGCCTGCCCCCTCCCCCAGCTGCGTGATCGTCACCCCCATGGCGCGGATGGCAGCCAGCATCTTGTTCAGTCTGGCCCTGTCACCCACCTCGAACACTAGCGTGACCGGTATCCTGCCCAAAGGAGTCTTGCGCTCGCGCTGGTGCATTATGCTATGGATGTTCCCGCCCAGCCTGGAAATCGGCTCAAGCGCTCTCAAAAGCTGTCCAGGGACATCCTGCAACTCCATAACTATCTTTACCAGCAATGCACCACATCTCCAAATCTAGTTCCCCGACGACTAAAAAACAGTTTCGCCGGCGGCCATAGAGAAAATTTTTGTAAATTAATAATCTGGCCCTTTCATTGAAAGCAAACATTCTCCTTCTGAGTAAAAGTCGCATTCTTCGCAGCATGTATTCGCGTCTCTGCAGCTCTCAAACATGTAGCATTTGTCACAGCATCTGGGCATCATTCATCACCGAGACCTGCGGGACAACTTCCGCTTTAAAATTTTTTATTTTTTTATAAGCTTTTCGGGTGAAGATTTTTCCGCGCAAAAATACTCCGGATACGGCGGGAAAAATGAATTAAGGGAAAAAACTTGGAAATCCTTCAAAAAGAAACCTTTTTATGGGGGTAAAATTAATAGTAAATTGCGTCGAGGGGTCCTACCGGAAGGGTCTCCTAGAGTTGACCTTGGTGGATCTCACTGACAGGGGAACCCGAGGGCCGGCCAGCTCTCGTGTATCTCCATGCAGCCGGCGGTCAAGGTTGGCTTGAAAGCCTTCGACTGATCTTGGCGTGGAAAGTTCGCGAGGACAATCCGCACGGACTGTGATGGTTCGGAGCGGCGTGGTCCGGCGGGCTGCCCAAAAGGCGGTTCAGACGGGCTTCGTCGACCTCGGTCATAGAAGTCCGGGGCCTCACCTCGGCGCACCTTTATAAATTTTAAATCGCATGTCTTTTGGGACTTATGCAGAGAAAAAAGCTTTCTCCCAAGGAAAGGCTGAAGCGGCTCCAGGGAACCATGCTCTCACCTCAGGACATTGGGAAAAGGCTTAGAAAACAAAAAGAAAAAAAATAATTTTGTGAGCCATTTTTGTGCTGCCAAACCGTAATTTGGGAAATCTGATTTCTAACATTCGGCCCCACGCGGCACATCGTTACTTTAGCACTTTGCCTGCCTTGAAATACCACAGATAGAGGTCCAGTTCGCCGGGTGGGATGTCCAATCTTTTTGAAACCGTCTCAAGAAGCCTTTCTCCTTCAAGGTACCTGCGCCTTGTTAACGTCCGCCATTTTTTCTGTATCATGCAGTACTCGTCCATGACGCTGCAGACATGGCGGTCCAGAATTGAAACTTCCTCGTGCCCGGTGTTCCTCAAAAAATGGGATGCCTCCTTCCAACCCAGCCCCTTTACGTTGTTTACCAGCCATTCGCGCGCCTCGAAGACGTCTTTGAACCCATCCATAACGTCCTTTATGTTTGAAAATTTTCTTGCTTCCACGATGAATTTTGCGCGGGTGGGCGGGAACCTGTGCCCGGCTAATTTCAACTCATTCGTTAGTTTTTCCAGCGGAAGCCTCAGAAACCCGTCGTCGCCCAGCCTGCTTTGGATTTCTATTCCACGCTTGGCTGTCGAGTTTGCCGTCAGGATGCAGAAGCAAAGTTCGGAGAAAATTCCCGCGTCATATTCCACGTCGAGGAACGGTCTGAAGTCGAAGTGCGTGCGGCCCTCGCGACCGAGCCTGCGAAACTCCCTCATCCTTCTTTTTACTAGAGTGCCTATTTTTTGAACTTCTGACTCCACTTTTCTCTCCAACTCTGCCGCTGTAGAAGAGTAGTTTGCCATAGCTCTCCAACTGCGGCGCAAAATGGCTTAAGCTTATGCTTGCGCGGCGGTGGCGGCGCCCATCGCGGCAAGCTGCCAAGGCTTGGCCAGCTTCAGGAGGCCGTATGCCACTGACGTCGGCGGAGCCCACCAGGAACTCCCCACCCTTTCCGGCGAAGAGTCCAGCACCGAGAAAGACTCCACTCTGTCCGGGTCCACCGGCACGGAAACCATGCGGGTTTCTGGGTTCAGGCTCATCGGCGCTAGGAGGAGGCCTCGCCCGACCCTTAGCTCGGAGAGGAGGCAGATTTTTTCTGCCTTTTTAATCTTGATTGATTTCCCACGCTCCACGCTGAACCCCCCCAGCTGTGGCTCGCGTACGCAATCGGTTATGAAGTCCGTTATCTCGCCCTGAAGTTCATTTAGGGAGGCTGGATCGCCCCACCATGCTTCCCACGGTATCGACTCCAGCGGTACGACTATGTCGAACCCGAGGTCGCCTGAATACTTCACCCAAGGCTCTGAAACTCCTGCCTCTTCCAGCGCTTTCACAATCTTCGCCGTCACCAGCTTGACAAACTCGATTCCCCCGATGTTCGCCCTGACAGTCCACGCAAGATCCCGGCCGACCGGTTTTGAGAAGTCGGCGCCATCGTAATACCAGAAAGAGCAGTAGAACGCCGATGCGCCCGCGCCAACGGCTTTTTCAAGATCATCTGCTGTTCCAAAAGAAATTGGATGCCTTGAGCCGCTCTCGCCGAAATATCTTTGAACGCTTCTTGTTTTGCTGTTGTAAACTGCACACTCTCGAAATCCGCTGCTTACCTTGGAACTCGCAAAATCTACAATCGTCCCTTTCACATGTTGGCGCTGGTAATACATGCTCTCTCCATTAGCTTTTGTGACCGCTCCTTTTTGCTGGTTTTGTGGAGAGGTAGGCGAAAGTATTCCGCCAAAACTTTGAAACTTAGGCTTCCCGCACCACCCCTCTGTTTCAACTGGAATTACTTAACTTACTACTATACTTTATTTATGTTACATATACTATACAAATAGTGATAGATATGAAGCTAGAAGAGAAGGATAAATGGTGGATTATCGGTTTTATAGAAAGCGAGGGTGTTTTCACGAAAAATAAGATAAAAATAAGGAGAAAAACAAAAAAAGAAGATAAAATATACGAGTATGTTAATCCAGCATTCTACCTGGTCAGCAAGGACATCTCTGGACTGGAAATAATGAGGAGGCTTCTTGAGCTAGGACTGATCAAGAAACACGGCCCGATATTCCATCTGGAGGTGCGGAGGAAGAGCGAAACCATTCAGCTGGCTGAGTTCCTCAAAGGCAATTTCAAGTCGGAGATTAGGCAACAGCAGTTGGAGAGGTGGGAGGAACTGGTACTCCAGTGGAAGGGAAGGGGTAGAGGCTGAAACATTAGCGGAAGCGCTGAACTTCGGACGCAGCATCACTAAGGTTAATACAGATGGAGGTAGGTTTTTCTTGATGCAGATGGCAGCGCCGCCGATTTCCGTAGAAGCCGTACCAAAACTGAGGTACTTCTTCGGCAGGCAGGGCGAGATAAGCCAGATAAAGGAGTTCATGGAGTCCGATACTCACAGGATTCTGGCGTTGCGCGGTATGGCAGGGGTAGGCAAGACCGCGCTCATTTCCAAAATCATTGAAAATTACAGCGCCAGCAAGAGCATAGTCTATGTGAAGGTGTACCCATACAGCACCTTGGGCGGCACCCTTTCCAGGATTGCTTCGTTTCTGGAAAAGCTAGGTAGGAAAAAACTCGCCAACTACATTTCGGAGAGGAAGGAAAATCTGGAGCTCGAAGGGTTCCTCCTCGCGCTGCAGGAGGATTTGATGGGGACTGGCACGCTTGTCATAATTGATGATTTGCACTACGCGAGGGAGGAAATAACAAAAATCCTCGCGCCGCTCATGGACGTGCTCGATGCCACGGACGCCAAGGTCGTCATTGCTGGAAGGGTGATTCCGCACTTCTACGACAAGCGGGACATACTTGTCAGGCGGCGGCTGAAGGAAGTGGTCCTTGGCGGCCTCGACGAGAAGAGCGCCTGCGAACTCCTTACACACAGGGGGATTGAGGAGAAGTACCACGACCAGCTCTACTCCCTGACCAAGGGGCACCCCCTCATGCTCGAGCTCGCGAAGCCCGACACGAGCGGGGACGCCGCGGAGTTTGTAGAGAAGGAAATTTGGGAGCCGTTAGGGGACGTTGACAAGAAGACGTTGGGGGTAGCTTCCGTCTTCAGGATGCCGTTCCCGCTGGACGCCATCAGGGCAGAATCCGATGAGATGTCGCTGAAAAGGTTGACGGAAAAGCTGCTTCTCAAGGATGTGAACGGCAACTTCGAGGTGCATGAGATGCTGAGGGGGATGATATACAACAAGCTAACTGTGGAGGAAAAAGTGGGCTACCACAGGTTCGCGGCGGAATTCTACATCAAGACAGGGGCAGACGTTTCCCTGATTGAAGCGATTTATCACATGATCAAAGGGTACCGCCAGCAGCAGGCGGCCGCGGTAGCCATAGAAAACGCTGACAGGCTTGTACGCGGCGGCTTCGGCAGGGCCCTCCTTGAAGAGGCATCCACGCTTGAAGAGAGCGAGGTGGCCGAATACTGGCCGTACGTGCTCATATTGAAGGGGGACCTGCTGTCGAACGTCGGCCGGCTTGAGGATGCGAAGCAGCAGTACGAGTTGTGCGCCGAGTACACGGAGACAGCTGGGCCGAAAGGCGGGAGGGAGGTTTTCTCCTACCTGTGGTTCGGGGTTTCAAGGGAGTTTGCGAGGGCCCGCGCGTTGTCATACTTCAGGCTTGGGGCGGTTCTGGTCAAGATGGACAAAAAGGCCGCCGCTTGGGAGGTCTACTCCCAGAGCCTCCAACTGTTTAGGGAGCTCGGGGCCGCTGAGGCCGGCGACGCTGAGCGGGCGCTTAAAGAACTCGAGAGTCAAGGATGGCCGGGAGGGAAGAAGGAATGACCGGCGATTTTGAACTCGCGGCGAAGGGCACGAGCGAAGTTGTCACAGAGGAGGGGCTCCGGGAGCTGCTGGGCCACGGCAGGCCGTCGGTATACTGCGGCTACGAGCCTTCAGGAAAGGTGCATTTCGGGCACGCATTGACCGCGATGAAGCTGATGGATTTCCAAAAAATAGGGTGCCGAGTGACGGTGCTTTTGGCAGACCTGCACGCCTATCTCAACCACAAGGGGACCTTGGAAGAGATCAAGAAAATAGCCGAGTACAACAAGCACTGCTTTATAGCATTGGGGCTCGACCCAAAACACACGCATTTCATCCTCGGTTCGGATTTCCAGCTTAAACCCGACTTCACGGTGGACGTGCTCAAGATGGCGACTGGAACCACGCTCTTGAGGGCAAAGCGCTCGATGGCCGAGATAGCCCGGGAGCTGGAGGACCCGGACGTGGCGCAGGTGCTGTATCCGCTGATGCAGGCGGTGGACATAGCGCATCTGAAGGCGGACGTCGCAGTCGGCGGCATTGACCAGAGGAAGGTGCACATGATCGCGAGGGAGAACCTGCCCGCGCTGGGGTACAAAAAACCAGTCTGTGTGCACACGCCGCTACTCCACGGGCTGGACGGCGAGGCCAAGATGTCGTCGAGCAAGGGGAATTTCGTGGCGGTGGACGACGAGCCCTCCGGCATCAGGGGGAAGATTTCAAAGGCATTTTGCCCGCCGAAGCAGGTGAAAGACAACCCTGTCGTGGAGTATGCCGAGCACATAGTTATCCCGCGACTAGGGGTGCTGAATGTCGAGAGGGCGGATAAGTATGGGGGGCGGCTCGAGATAAAAAACGCGGCGGAACTCCACAAAGTTTATGCGGCTGGAGAGCTTCATCCGGCGGATCTCAAAAACGCTGTGGCAGAGGCCATTGTTGGAATTCTTGCTCCGGTGAGGGAACACTTCCACAAAAACCCCGGGGCGCGACTTGCTGAAATATTTCCGCGACTACAAAGGGGTTAAATGTCTAGACTTTCAGTAAGCGTGGAGGGTTGAGTTTGAGAGCCAGGCCGCGTTCGATATCCATAACGTCGGGGAAGGGCGGAACCGGGAAGACCACGGTGACGGCCAACCTAGGGGTGGCGTTGGGGGCCCTTGGCAAGAAGGTGACGATTCTCGACGGCGACCTGGCGATGGCGAACCTCGCGATAGTCATGGGCATCCATCAGGTGAAAACCAGTTTTCTCGATGTTTTGTCCGGGAAGGCCGACGTCGAATCGGCGGTTTACGGGAACTACGGGATAAAAGTCGTCCCCTGCGGGTTCAGATTCGAGGATGTACACGAGGCGCTGGCGAAGGTCAAGCGGGAAAAGGTGGAAGAGGCCGTGAGGGCGCTCCTGGCCACCTCTGATTTTCTTTTGATAGACGCTGGGGCCGGGCTTCAGGACTCTACAATGATCTCGATAGCCGCTGCGAGCGAGATGCTGCCCGTCTGCAACCCAACCTACACGAGCCTTGTCGACGCCTACAAGGTCATCCGCTACGCGAATCTCTTCGGCTCATGGACGCGGGGGGTCGTGGTCAACAGGGCTGGGAAGAAAGCAGACCTGTCGACAGCAGAGGTCGGTCACTTCATGGGGCGTGCTATCGGTAGCGTGCCGGTGCTTGCCGAGATTCCCGAGGACTCGAGGGTGCAAGAGGCCGAGCACCAAGGAGTGCCCGTGGTAATCTACGAGCCAGACTGTCATGCCGCCGTTGCGATAAACGAGCTTGCGGAGGTCGTCGCTGGCAAGGCCGACCTGCCACACGTTTCCGGGAAACAGACACTAGGTGAGATAACCGAGCGGCTGGTCAGAGCCCTAACCGCGCGCGCCTAGTCGCCGCATTATCCATGAAAAATACAATGCTTCCACCATAGTATAATAAAAATTATATAATTAATAATTAAAATCATAAAAACATCAAAATAAGTAGTTTTACTTATAAATGTTTGGCAAAAACCCGAAAAGCAGGCAAGGTTAGCGATGGTGTAAGCGGCTTATTATTATTTCGTATTATACCGAAACCGGCGCACCCAGTTTCTGGTTTAAACCCCCCGAAAAGCCGAAGCATTGCTTGGTGGTGAACGATGGTCCACAGAAGCTCAAGCATTGGGAAGCCCAGATGGATAATTGCAATAGTCATACTCATAGTTTTATCTTTGGCAGTCACGCCTCTTTCTGCGGCTGAACCTAAGAAGGAAAAAGACGAGAAAAGAAACGGAAACAAACCAGAGGTTCCGCCAGTCGTCAGGGGCGTCAAGACTTTTGGTGACATACTGAGAAACGGAAACAAACCAGAGGTTCCGCCAGGCCATTCAGACAACTTTCTAGGAAATGGCCACGGGCCCCCGCAGACCCCTCCAGGACAGGAAGGCAAGCAAGATCAACCCCCACAACTAGAAATCCCCCCACAAGAAAACGAGGCCCCTCAGCCTAAGAATGAGCTCCCCATTTCTGAGCCAGATAATTCAGCTGAGGGGCCCCAGGATCAACCAAGTGAAGACAACATAGTTGAGGAGCCCACAGTGGAAGAGAACGTAGAAGAGCCGCCTGTAGAGGAAGAGGCGCCCCATGTTGAGGAGAATGTAGCCGAGGAGCCAGCCGCGGAGGAGAACGTGCCCGAGCCAGAACCGGAAGTGGCGCCTGAGCCGGTTATTGAAGTTCAACCAGTGGCGCAACCCGCCCCCGCAGTTTCTCAGCCAGCCGTACAATATCAGGTTTCATCTAAATATGTAGCTGAGGTTGAAACAGCCTCCGCGCTTGCAGATGCGGTGCAGGAGGACAATCTGGAGGACGAGGTTCAGGTAAAGGAAAGCCCGGCCCCAGAGCCGGTCGCGGTGACTCCAGTTCTGGGAGAAGCCCAGTCTGTTGCCGGCCAGAACAAGGAGTCCAGCGCTCCAGAGTCGTCGCAGGCCAGCCCGCTGGTTATTCAGATTTCAGGGGGGACTGCCGTGGTCTTTGCGATAATGTCGGTATTGATGATAATTAGGACCCTACACGGCGGAATTGTTAGGCAGACCACCCCGGTCAGGCTTGAGCAGCTTGGGTCCGTCCATGTGACAGCTGTGCACGGAATCCTGAGGAAGGTCAAGCCGGTTTCGGTGAAGGGGAAATTCGCTCGTAAAAGTAAAATCGGAAAGCGCGAGGTTCTGAGAATCTTGGCTGGAAATTCGGGGCCTTCGGGCCTCAGGAGGGGGCGGTAAAAATGGAGGCAGTCAGAGAAATGCCCACAGTGTGTGCGGGCTGCGGATTGTACTACAGGTATCCCGACGCCTTGGACTACGAGCACAATCCGTGTCCGCATTGCAGGTGCGGCAATAACGGTAAAAAATGATGGAAGGAAAAGGTGGAAAAAATGAGAGTATGGATCCCGAAGTGGGCAGTTGAGGTAGCGGACGGCGAGCTCAACAGGCTCATGCGGGTAGTGGCTGTCAGGCACAGGCCGCAAAAGCGCGTGACATGGCTCTGCGCGTCGTAGTGCTCGCGCATCTGGCGGGAACGCTGGCGCCCCGATGACAGTGTAGGCGGGGCGATGCCATGGACAAGGAGTTGTATATTTATCTACCAATCGCGCAACCCAATCGGGTACGATGGTAAAGTTTCAGCCGGCTGGGGAAAAGGAGGTCACGCGGGCCATAGTGGAAAGCTTCATGCAGGACTTTCAGAAATACGCAGAGAGCGATGTCATAATAGTTGGAGGCGGCCCCAGCGGTTTAATGGCTGCGAAGGGGCTGGCCGAACGGGGGGTGAAAGTGCTGATAATAGAACGAAACAACTACCTTGGTGGAGGTTTCTGGATTGGAGGTTTCTTGCTTAACCCAGTCACAGTTCGTGCGCCAGGCCACGAAATCCTACGGGATTTGGGCGTGCCGCTCAAGGAGCACTCCAAAGGACTGTATGTGGCCAGCGGCCCACATGCATGTTCAAAGCTCATTGCATCCGCCTGCGATGCCGGAGCCAAAATTTTGAACATGTCCTTGATTGACGACGTCATGCTCAGGGAAAAAAGGGTTGCAGGTGTTGTCGTTAACTGGACCCCTGTGTCGGCGCTGCCACGGGAAATTACATGTGTGGACCCGATTGGGCTCGAGTCGAAACTTGTGATAGATGCAACAGGTCATGATGCGGCAGTCGTGCGCCAGCTGGAAAGGCGTGGCCTGCTTAAAGTTCCTGGCTACGGGGCCATGTGGGTCGAGCGCTCGGAGGACCTTGTGGTGGAACACACGGGGGAGGTCTATCCAGGCCTAATCGTCGCTGGGATGGCGGTTTCTACGGCGTACGGTCTGCCAAGGATGGGGCCCACCTTTGGAGCGATGGTCCTGAGTGGCAAGAGGGCCGCGGAGGTGGCATATGAAAAGCTCCGCGGCACCAAGTGAACGCCTTTCAAGCATCCATATTTACAGCGAACCTTCGTCAAAGACACTTGACCTTCACGAGATATCTGGATATCTGAAATCCAAGCTTGGGAAGATTCCCATAGATGTCAGGCCGCCGTTGCTCGCCAAGATGTCAGGAACTGACCAGATTGCGCGAGATTTGGCGTCCACAAAGATTAGGGATTTGCTTAAGGTGGGTTTTGAGATGGATCCCCTTCCCGGAGAGATTGATTTCGAGCGCAGGCTCTTGTCAAACCCCGCCCTTCGAATCCCCGGAATTGTTTACGATGGTTATAGGCTACAAGCGTTGTTGCGAAAGCTACTGCCGGAAGAAGAGCTCGATGTCAACCACATCCACACAGTGTTCACAAACCGCCTCTTCGCGACATGGGATGAAGGCGATGGGAGGTACCACGCGCGAGTGAGCGTTTACGGCTTCCCATCGATCATTTCAACGAGCGGCATAGTTGAGGCCCCAGCAAAACCAAAGGAGTACTACATACTCAAACAGCGATATGCGACCATCGGCGCGCCTTTCCCAGACAGTGAGCTGGCAAAATTCAGCGGCAAGTTCGTCGGCTACGACGATCCGCGCCTGACAGATGTCATGAAAGGTTACGTCATGCAGGCCCTATTCTACCATATTTTCGGCGAGCCTTTCTGCGAGGACAAAAAATGCAGGCTTTTCAATTCCCACTGGCAGGAGGATGTCATCGAGTCGCAGCTGGGGGGGCATGAAATTTGCGATAGGCACATGAAAATGCTAAACAAGCTCAAGCCCCAAAACCATTGAACTGAACTACTTTTCTTCTTCCGCGGCAGACGAGCCTTTAAGCTCGATGCTCAACCTTTTCAATTTCAAGAGGCGGCTTACATCTTCTTCGTCCATGTCATCCAGAGTCTCGCTGGCGAACCAAAGCTTGGACCTGCCCACCTGGCGGTACTTTAGCAGCCCCTGAACGTTCAGGACTTCCAGCCACTTTATAATGGTCGGGTAACTCAGTCCCGTGCCCTCCTGAATCTCGCGCGTCGTCACCCCGATTTTTGATGAAACAACCGCATTGAACACCTTGGCCGATTTTTCACTAGACATTTTTAATCCCTCGATGTTTGCTATCCATACTTCACGATTTCACGCTAAATCCAACGTTTACACGTGATGATGTTCTGCCCGGCATTATAACACGGATAGTGTCGCTGGCCGCGAACGGAATGGCAGTCCCCTCCAGCATGATGTTCCCGGTAACCAGTAGCTTGACTTCGGCTGGTCTCGTCTCGCTTTTTAGCAGGTCTACTAACTCCCGCCTGTCGAATTTTGTCATCAGCACTCCGTCATCAATAGAACCGCGGGCGGCCTTGATTTTGTGTTCTTTGTACTCTAATTTGACGGTGCCGATGTCTATGTCTTTTACTTTCAGGCCGGAAGACAGCTCAATATATCCGGTTATCCACTTGCCGTTGCTTTTCAGGTTCAGGGTGTTCGGGTCAAGGTCTAATTTGATTATGCCAATCTTGCCAGATGAACTGCCCGTGCTCGCCAGATATTCACCGTCGCCTTCGAATGAGGCGGTGATCGTCACGTCAGTAGCTGAGACGACTTTTGGAGCAGTGTAAGTTACTGAAACCCGTCCAGAGTCGTCTGTTGTCTCGCTGGCCGCGGCAATGGTCCCAGCCGTGGACGTCCAATTTACCTTCATGCTCGGCAGGGAGGAGCCCTCCGAGGAAAGCGTGGCGGTCAACACAATTGATCCATCAGAGGATACAATGAAATTTTCCGGTGAGATGGACATGCTGGTGGGTTTTTCGGGCGCCATTGGCACACTTACTACCACATCGTCAAAAAGAGTGTCTGCTTCGTAACTGAGCAAAGCCACCCCCCCAGGAGGAAGGATCGAGAATTTATCGTCTGTCAAATCCGCCCACAGGGCATCGTCAATCCAAACTTTTAGACGGTTGCCCGTCAATGAGGCCTCAATTTTATGCCAGGTGCCGTGATAAGAATCCGGCATCAGCTCTTTTTTAATCTCATAACCCTCAAAAACACCGTCCCTGTCGCTGTCCATCCTCACGACAACCACAATGGATCTGCCGCCCCCGCCATCACCACTCGTTCCAATCATTATTCCTTCCCATTTCAAAAGCTCAGTAGATGGACTTGAGTAGTTTCCCCCATTTGCTGGCAAGCCACTGCTTTTTAATATCAGCCTGACCCCAGAATATCTCCAAAAGTTCACGGTGGAAAATTTCGCGGACACAGAAAGGTCAGTCATGTTGGCCTCGCGCCACACATATGTATGAAGCCCCCAGCCGCCAGAATACATATCGATGTAAAGCTGGCCGTTGACAATAGATACATTGGATGCAAAATGGGGACTGTCCCAAGCCATTTTCCAGCCTTGCTGTTGGAGTGATGCCCAACTTTCCCCCTCAAAATCTTCAGACAACACGATTTGCTCGGACCCTGACGTGGCGGCGGGCAAAGCAAATAGTATTACAAATGCGCCCATGGCCGCTATAGCTGTCTTGGTATTTCTCCCCATTGCCGGACCCCCCAAATTCCAAATTGTTATAGTTTTCTTTAAGAATAAAGTTAACTTATTTTGGGTTAATTGTTTAATAATATTATAAAAAAGTCAAGCGATTTTCTCTAAATAACCTTCAAAATCCTCTTCGAACGTTCGGATTTCTATGGAGTTTTCCAGCTCTTTGGCGATAAAGTCGCCCACTTTGAGCCTTTCCAGCATTGAATCCACCACGGCTGAATCGGCCTTGGTGCGGGGATGTTTTGGCGTGGCATAGCAGCATCCCGCGTGCACGTCATGCCAGAGCCCCAGCTTTTTTGAGAGACGCTCGATTTCAATCTTGTCCATCCCCAGCAGAGGGCGGATAATCGGGAATTTTATTCCGGCCGAAGTTGCACAGAGGTTCGGCAGCGTCTGGGACGCCTTCTGACCCAGCGACTCCCCCGTAACTATGCCGGAGGCACCCTCTCGCTCGCAAATTAGCTCCGCCACTCGGAACATGGTTTTCCTGCATGCCAGGCAAGCATAGTTCTTCTCGCGGCCGCCAAGAATCGTTTTTAGGATCCTCGCCCACGGGAAAACAATGGCCTTTTCAAACCCGGCAGTTTCCTTCATCTCCCGCAGGTTCCGCATGGAGATCAAAAAGTTTTCCTCGCACGTGTATGGATAAAGGCAGAAGTGCAAAGGAAGGACATCGAACTCCCTCGCTGCCATCGCGAGCGCCACTGGCGAATCTATGCCGCCCGACACCAAACAAACGACTTTTTCCGCATTCATTTGCCCACTTTCCATTACAACAGTAATTTTTATGGGATAACAGCGTTATAAGTGAAACGGTGCCGGGGTAGCCAAGCGGTTAAGGCGGTGGGCTGCAGACCCGCTATTCGCCGGTTCAAATCCGGCCCCCGGCTCTAGGTGAACAGCATGAAGCTGCTGTGCATACACGCGAACTACTTCAACTATCAGGTGAGGGAGAAGGCCAAGGCCGCCGAGGAAATCACGCCGGACCAGAAGGCCGGCGGCATGAGGGACCCCTTGGTGGTTTTTGCTTCAGCGGAAAAGACAGATGAAAAGCCGTCGGAAGCCTGCGACGTTCGCCCCGGCAGCGTTATAGAACAAACTTTGTCTGAGATCAGGTCCATAGCGTCGAAAGTCAAGACAAAAAACATAGTCCTGTTCCCGTTCGCCCACCTTTCAGCAGAACTCGCGGCCCCGGACGTGGCAATCCAGATATTGAAGTGCGTCGCGTGCAAGCTTGAGGAGGAAAACTACCGCGTGCTCAGGGTTCCCTTCGGCTGGTACAAAGCCTTCGAGTTCAAAAGCAAGGGGCACCCGTTAGCTGTGCTATCTAGATCCTTTCCCAGAAAGGCAGACTGAGCATCCCTCTCTTTGAAGGTAGGGGGCTGATTTGAAGTGGAGCAGGCAAAGTATCTGCTTTCTGCTAAGAGACCGGCATATTCCGCAGTATGATTCTATGATTTGTTTGTGGTTCAGATTTTCATTGGATATTTCATCCGCAAATTCACCCATCCTCTTCTCCAAGCTTTTCAGAACAGGGCTTTTCTGCCTGGCCCCACGCGCCATGCGCAGGTAGTGGCTCACGGCCGGCTGGGTTATCCCGAGCCTGCGCGCGACTTCAACTTGGTTCATTTCATGGCGTTCGGTCAGTTCCCGGACCAAAATAGCCCTCACGGCTGGGAGAACGTCTTTTACCACGACTTCGCACGGAGGCCTCATTTTACCATAACAGCGTTATAACTACTTCCCTTTAAAGATTTTTTCAACTCCCCCGCTGAGCAAATTAGATATTTCACCGAAACTTTCAGGCGGCAGTATTGCCACGTGGGCGTCCGCAAATTTTTTTGGAATGGTGGCGTCGATGAAACCCCTGCGCCCTTCTTTTGACATCCGCCGCCCGGGGAAAATCTCTTCAAATGAATGCAAGATTGCGTTTCGAACACGTTGGCGCCTATGCTGAAAAAGGCCGCGAACCAGCCTTGAAAACAAGGCATCATCTTGGACATTGAACGGAGACGGCCGAGGCTCCAGCCGGACTATTGTAGATGTCACCTCAGGTTGTGGAAAGAAGGATTCCGGCGGCACTTCCTCGAGCAGCTCGACATTGGCTTTGCGGTAGACGTTCACCGTAAGGCGCCCGTAGTCATCCAACCCGGCTTTCGCCACCAAGCGCCGGGCGAATTCCTTCTGGTACATGAGCACCGCCAGCTTGAAAGGCCGCTCCAGCAGTTTGAAGGTGAGTTCTGAGGAAATGGAGTAAGGGATGTTGGCAACCACTTTGTTGAATTCTGGGATTTGTATTTTTAGGACATCGCCTAGCAAAAGCTCCACGTTACGCATTTCGCTGAGCCTAGCCTTGGCAAGCCTATAGAGCCGCGCGTCCTTTTCCACAGCTATGACTTTTCCCGCTCGCCTAGCGAGCAGCTCCGTGAGGCTCCCCAGCCCCGCTCCAATCTCCAGCACAGTGTCGTCTTTGGATATTTCCCCGTATTCCACCATCCGCTCAAGCAGGGCCGGGTCCACGACCATGTGCTGGCCCTCCCGCTTGCTCAGCCTTATCCCGCTTCTTTCCAGCTCGATGGGAACCTCCGACATCACCCTAATAACCACATGGATGGCAAATAGTTGAGGGGATACAGTGGTTTCCGACGTCTTCCTGAGGGGCAAGGCGGAGCTGCTCAAGATGCTAAAGCCAGGCGGGGTGCTCGACCAGCAGACCGAGCGCGAGATAATGGATGTTTACGGCGGGAGAGGGAAGCGTGCGATAGAGGCGATAAAGGGCAGGAAGGTCGCGAAGCGGGGGCCAAGGTGGTTCGTTCATGGGAGGGGCGGGGAGTACGAGGTGGTTAAGGACACTTGCACCTGCCGCGACTATGTTATGAACATCGTGACCGGAAAAGCCGATGTTGACATGTGTTACCACTCTTTGGCGAAGACCATCTGCGAGTCGCTCAAGTCGTACTATGTTGTTGAACCCGTGGAATGATCAACTTCTTGTTCCACATTGGGCAAAGGTTTCTGACCGGGCATTTCTCGTGTAGGGGCGCCAAGGCGCGGCAGTACTTCCTCCCAAGCTGTATCAGCAGCGTGTGCGCCTCCACCTTCCTCCCTTGGGGGGTTGCCCTTTCCAGCCTTGCTTTTACTTCTTCATGATTGTCCCCCGCGAAAGCAAAGCCGAGCCTTTTGGAGACCCTGAAAACATGGGTGTCGACGGCGATGACGTCCCTCCCGGCCGCAAAAGCCAGAACCACGTCCGCAGTTTTGTAGCCGACGCCAGGAAGAGATAGGAGCTCTTTCCGGGCCCTCTCAGCGGGCATTTTCAGAACTTTTCTCAAATCCCCCCCATATTTATACAGCACAGCATTGGAAATTTCTTTGAGGTGTTTTGCTTTTGCCTTTTGCAGCCCGGCCGGTCGGACAAGTTTTTTTATTTCAGAGATGTCTCCTTTCGCAAGGCCTTGCCAGCTTTTGAACCTTTTGAGCAGGGCAGCAGATGCAACGGTGGTGTTTCTGTCGTTCGTGTGCTGGGAAAGTACTGTCCAGACCATGACCTCGTAAGGTTTTCTTTGCCTCTTCCAGGGCTTGAACTCCTTCCCGAGAATGTCCAAAATTTTCCCCATCCGCCTGGTTTCAGTCCCCAGCCTTATATCCACAGACGCGATAGCCCGGTTGGTGGAATAGTTGGACGCCATACAAATAATTTATGCAGTGGTGCTATTGAGCTCTTTGGCTTTCGGGCTGGAGGCGCTCCTGCTTGCTTTTGGCGGAAAGCTCATGGTTCAATACCGTAGAGAAAGGAGGCGCACATTGGCATTATCCACATTGGCCGGGGTGGCGGCAACAGTGCCGGCGGTCCTAACGTCAGTTTTCCTTGGTTTCGGTGTCATCTATTTTGGCGCAGTGCTTTTCCTCTATCTCCTACTCGTAAGCGCAATCGCACGTTTGTTAGGGCCCAAATCTATGCGGACGCCGCCACCGGAGCCCCCGAAAATTTCAGAGGGGGAGATGATTGAAAGCTTGGAAAAGAGGGGCCTCGGCGGCCTAGTGAAAAAGAGAAAAAGAAAAAGAAGCCGATAGTGTCGTCAGCCATGATTTGAAAGGGACGTTTGAGATTCAAGGTTGTTCAGGGACTCTTTCTGGTTCACTCACAGGGTCGCGCATTATTGCGAGTCGGGCAAGCCCAGCTTTTTCTGATATCGGCAGCGGCAGGTCTTCCAGCTGCCTCAAAACTTCAGAAGTCTGCGATATCAGCCGCTGAAGGTCGCCTTCCTCGCTGCCGCTGCTTGCTGCAAGCGACCTCCAGTCCATTTCCCCCCTTGCCCAGGCGTAAACTGCTGCCGCCCCAGAGTTTGCCTTGTTCCGCCGGCCCCCTTCGAAAGGTTCAGCGAAACCAGAGGTTGCAACCTTGTGCCGCCTCTCCACTGCATCCAGTTCAAACGCAAGTCTTCTCAAGGGGCCTAGGTCCAGCTTTGCAACGGCGAAGCGAGGCGCCCGCTCTATCATCAGAGCCGCTGCCCACCCGGCAAAGACTTCAGTGGGAAGTTCGTCCATCAGCCCTCTCCTGACCGCCTCCATTATCAGAAGAGATTTCTCATGCCGGATCAGCACACCCCAATCTCCATCATCCGTGAGCGTCCATTCTCCACCGAGATAACCAAGCAAGCGCAAAATTGTCGCCCGCTGCCTGAACTCATTCACAAGCCTCTGCCGCACTGACTGGGCTCGGCGGTGGCTTCGCCGCGCCGTTTGGTAGAACGCAAAGCTCTTGTCAACCACTTTCAGAGCTTCTTCATAACCTCGGCTCGCAAGCAGGTTGAGCACCTGGTAGTACTGTATACGGAAAGCCGACATCAGCTCTTCCGGCTCGCTTTCTGACAGCGCAATTGCGTGCCTCAGATCGGCCACCTCCTGCGGGACAACCAGAACAAATCCGACCTTGTCTTTGCCGCGCCGCCCTGCCCTTCCCGTCATCTGGTGGAACTCAAGAGCAGTTATCGGGCGTTCGCCTTTTCTGTCCCCAACCCAAAGGGTCGGCAGCACGACGGTCCTGGCCGGGACATCCAAACCTGCCGCGAGGGTCGTGGTGGCAAACACGGCCTGAACCAGCCCCTCACGCAGCATCCTCTCAACAGAAATCTTCCACGCGGTAATGTGCCCGGCGTGGTGCGGCGCCACTCCCGCCTCTACGAGCTGCCGCGCCATGCGATGCTCCTTGATGTGCGGGAAAGATGTGGCCAGCTCTGAAAAAGCGGCCCGCCTGTCTTCCAGCCCGTCGTCCATCCTGAACCCTCGAAACATCCTGGCGGCCTGGTCGCAGTCTCGGCGCCTGGGGAGAAAAATAATCGCCGGCAGAAGGTTTTGCTGCTGTAGCATTCGAACAACTTGCACCGGATTGAAGTCGCGCCAGAGCAGCCGCCTAGCTTCCCTGTTTGGCAGGCTGTTTAGCACATCGAGTGGCAGAGGCCGGCCGAAGCGGTCCAGAATCCCATAGCGCAGAGGCACAGGGCGCCCCTCGCTCCCCACCAGGATCAGTGTTGGCTTCTTGCCTTTCACAACCCTCATCCACCCAACAAGCTCCTCAGCGTTGGCTATAGTCGCGGAAAGCAGCAGAAGGCGGCTCTCAGGTGGTGTGAATATTATCACTTCCTCCCAAGTCACGCCCCTTTCCATCTCAGCGATGTAGTGGGCTTCATCCAGAACTATGAAAGAAGCGTCAACCGCGCCCCCGTAAAGCGAGTTTCGTAGGATCTCCGTCGTGGCCACTATGACAGGAGCGTGCGGGTTTTCCCTCCGTTCACCCGTAAGCAGCCCGACGTTGTCCTCTCCGAACAATTGCCGGAATCTGTCGTATTTCTGGTTGCTAAGAGCCTTGAGAGGGGTCGTGTACCAGCTGCGCTGCCCTCTCGACAGAAATTCTGCTATGGCCTGTTCGGCGATCCACGTCTTGCCGCTGCCTGTTGGTGCTACCACCATCGTGTCGTGCTCCAGGACAGATTGGAGCGCCCTTGACTGGAACTGGGACGGGACGAACGGTCGAGGTTCCGCCTCACCCATTCCGTCCAGAAAGTCTTTCATCAGAATTCGAGTGTCATGTCTGCCCAATCGATCCCCCATCCAGGTGTTTTTTGTCTGTTGCTTCTTTCATTTTATGCCACGGTATTTTTTGTTCAGCTCCGCCACAAGCGCACGGACAGGCCCGAAAGTTGATTGGTAAGGCGACAAGTCCTTGTTAACTGCGCGCCAGAGTTCGTCGAGTTCTTTGGATTTTATCCCGCGCTCGCGATATTTTATCGCTTGTACCAGCATTGATAGGTAATCGGCCGAGCGCACCAGTCTTGCCTCCGTTGATTTCCCTTTTTCATACTCCTCCCAGATTTCCAGGTAATCTTTTCCGTTCGGGGTCCCGCGCAGCATTTCTTCTAAAGCTCTCCGCTCCATCTCTCTCTTGTTTCCTGTGCCGAGGTGCTTCAGCGCAGTGTGTGGATAATCTCCAGTCAAGGCCTCCGCCCAGTCATGGATTATTGCCATGCTCAGGGCTCTCCCGAGATCAAGCTCCATTTTTTCCCTTTCGAGGTCCCCGGCCAGCAGAAGGGTAATTGCGGAGACATCGAAGCTGTGTTGCGCGACATCCTCGACATCCGCAAGAGGGACGTTACAGAAAAGCCATCCGGTGCGCGGCAACCTGTCCAGATTTTCCAGCCTGTTGAGCAAGTCGCTTTTCATCAGAAAAACTGTGTTTTGGGTGGATTTGATGATTTTGGTGGGCGAACTACAGCCGCTCCATCAGAGCACCGACCATGAGGGGCAGCAATACAGTGGCATCTCCTTCGGCAGTGACATGTTTGGCCTTTTCTTTGAGCTTCCCCCAGGAGACCGCTTCTCTAGTTCTTGCCCCGCTCAAGCTGCCATCCCACTCAGGAGCAGTTGTTATGTAAACAGCGTAATCGAGTCCAGAATGAAAGAGGTTCCACCAAAGAACATGATGCTTGCTGATCCCGCCCCCAATCATCAACGCCCCGGTTTTTTTTGCAGAAAAAACCACGTCAGCCAGCTCCTGTTGTTCCTTGAACTGGTCGAGCTTGAATGCTCGGTGGTCCTGCCAGAATAACCATAGCTGGCTTCCGAACGCCCCGTCAAAAATCCCGGGAACGTATACAGGCACCTTGTTCTTCCAAGCCCAGTAAACTATGGAACTTTTGTTGTCAATCCTTTTCCCAAACTCCCAAACAAGCTCTTTCCCGGTCAACTCGCGCCGCCCTTCCTTCCAGAGTTCTTTGAGAATCGGCTGCATTTTCTCCTCCAGTACAAGCCCGTAGCTTTCGTTCGGCACGAGGACATTCCCCAGCCTGTTTATCCCGGCGCGGCGAAGCTTGCCATCGTCCATCATGAAGTCGCCGTGATAGTAGGACTTCCAGGATCGGGCCAGATCGTGGTCAAGAGTTCCGCATGTTGTTATCACTAGGTCAACCAGCTTTTTTTTCACAAGATCCTTGATGACCCCGCGGCACCCAGTCGCGACTATGCAGGCAGGGAAAGAAAGAAACTTCACGCAGTCCTTGTCGCGCTGCATCTGCTCAAGGATGTCGACAGAGGCGGCGATGTTCTTCGCGACGAAACCTCCACCGTTACCCATCTGCCGTACAAGTTCATCTGCGGTCATTCCCTTTCGAAGGGAGACGTCCGAAACCCGGCGGCCCAAATTCTTGACCATTCAATCAACAACTACTTGCAGCTGGGGTCTTAAATCGTTCCAAATCCCGCCGCCAGCCGAAAGAGTTTAATTGAGCCTGTGCAGAACTGTAACTGGTGAAGTGATGGAAGGTCCAATGGAAAAGGAGTTGGTCGGGAAAGTGACCCACTACTTCTCGAAGATAGGGGTGGGGGTCATAGAACTCTCCGATGTGCTCAAGGCCGGCGATAAGATTTCAGTGGAGGGCGCCACAACAAACTTTCAGCAGCCAGTCCAGTCGATGCAGATAGAGCACAAAAATGTGCCGCAGGCAGCGAAGGGGCAGTCGATAGGCATAAAGTTGGAGCAGCGTGCGAGAGAGGGAGACCTAGTTTTCAAGCTGGGTTAACTCTTGCCTGACTTCAACTTCTCAAAAACACGATCTGCCAGCTCAAGGAAAGCCCGCCCAGCCGATGACTTGGGCGCGTGTCTGACCACTGGAACTCCCGCCGTCAGGCTTTCTCTAACTTTTTCATCGTCAGGGATCGTCATGAGCAGAGGCCAGCCCAAGTTGTTCTTCACCTCAGAGATTGGAACCTCGTACTTCTTCCCCCGGACCTTGTTCAGAACCACTCCCATCACAGGGACCCGGTAGCGTTCGGCCGCCCTGAATGTCCTGAGCGTGCTTGCGATTGTCGGTATCTCCGGGTTTGTGACTATCAGCATGTCGTCGCAAGCCTTTATCGCCGCGACAGTCTCGGTACCAAGGCCCGGCGCGGAGTCAACAATTATCAGCTTGTAGTTTTTTCTGAGAGGCTCTAGCACAGTTTTGAAGTCAACCAAGGGCGTGTCGCCCTCGTAAGCGAGCGATCCAGGGATGGCGTGCAGCTTTTCCCCCACCACATGTATCGCCTTTTCCACCGGCGCCGTCCCTATCAGAACGTCATGAATGCTGATCTCGACGTCTATGATACCAAGGTGGAGGCCCAAGTTAGGCGCCGAGAGGTTCGCATCAACAACCAACACTCCATCCATCTTTTCGCTAAGAACCGCGCTCAGGTTTGACACAGTGGTGGTCTTCCCAACACCACCCTTGCATGAAAAAACACCCAATATTTTCGCCCTTCGCTGGGTTATTTCTGGACGCCTTCCTCTTTCTTTTAACTGCCCGATGATTTCCTCTGTCTTCATTGCCCTTTTGCCCGGATTTTGCAACTAATCACTCACGAGCTTGGCGCCGTTCTTTAATTCATCCGCAGCCCTGATGCCAGCGTCTTTTCCAGCTTGGGTGAGTATGAATTGCGTCACGAGACCTTCGGTCCTTTTTGCAACAAGGCCACCATTCAGAAAAGTCTCCAACACATTTTCGACGCGTTTAGGGTTGGGCGCAAAACCTCTCGATGAAAATATGGAGTTAATCAACTCATACCGGCTCATTGGCCCGCGCGAGTACAGCATCCACAGTACAACTTGGTCCAGCTTGTTTGACAGTGAAGCCAGATCCCCCCCGTTCAAGCTACGATTGCTTTCCACCCTTTTCTCCCCCTATTGTTTTTTTCTTCAGCCTTTTTAATTTAACCACATCCCCCCTGTAAGAGCCCTTTTTGCCTGGCGCGGTCCTCAGCTTCTCAACTTTGGCCTGCGGAAGGCCCGGGGCAGCAGCCTCGCGGAGCCGCTTAACGGCAGCCGCCATGTTTTTTTCGGCACCTGGCGGCGGCGGGGCCGTTTCAGTGCCAACATCTTTTTTGAGTTTTTTCACGGAGACAAACATCCTCCTCGGCCGAATCAGGAACCAGTAGATCAGCGAAGCAGCGATTATCCCGGATATGAGGATGAGGACGCCGGCCGCCGTTGGTGGTTGCCCTGAAGGCCGCCCAGCTATGGCAAATGTGGAAAGTCCGGCAGTTTGCGCCACATAAGTCAGCGTTTCACCGGGTTCCGTCAGCTGGGTTGGCAGTTCACTCCAGCTGTTGTCCAGCCTAAGAAGCACGGCACTGTTTTCATTTACATAGTTCTGCTCAAGCCAGAGGCGCGGGATTTTGAACTCCACTTCAGCCCGGGTGGCCAAGCCCTGCGCGTCTATTATCAAGTAGGCGTAGACGGAAAGTTGCGGAGGCTGCGGCGGAGGCGATGTCAGAACTTCTATTGTTATGAGGACATTTTCGGGCTGGTTGTCGAACCAGGCGGTGAGCCTTCTGACGGGCAGGTCGGTCGTGAAAACATTTCGTACATAGCCTTGGTTGTCAGCGGCTACCGCTACAGGCGCGGGCCCCGTCAGCGCCAGAGCCGCCAGGCAAAGGACGCATAATCTCATCCGCCAACTTAAGATGTAATCCCCAAATCCTCTTCTTTTGTTTCTTTTTATTTAAGCGGAATCTTGGACCAGTTTCAAATTTTTTCGAAACATTTAAAGCGACGAAGATTAAGGTTTTTGTATGAAGAAGAACGAGCGGGTCATCCGGCAGGTGCTTTATTGGGTGTTTGAGCAAAACAAACGGTTCATGAACCAGAAGGCGATATCCGCGGCGTGCCGAGTCTCCCTTGGGACTGTAAATCCGATCATAAACAGGCTGGAGCGGCTTGGGGCGATAGAGAAAAAACCACTTGGATTTTCTGTCAGTGATGTGGGAAGGATTTTGATGTACTGGGGCAGCACCCGTGACATTGACCAGGACATAGTTTACACTACAAGCAGCCACCTCCCACCCAGGGAAATAGAAAAAAATCTACCGCACGGGTCGATTTTAACGGCGTATTCAGGCTTCAGGGCCAAGGTTGGTTCAGTGCCTTCTGAATACAGAGTGGTCCATGTTTATGCTGATTCTGCTGATATGCGACGAAGGTTTCCGCTCAGGAGAGGTCGGCCAGACAACATAGTCGTTCTCAAGCCAGACGAACACCTCCAAAAACTGAGCCACGGAGGCGCGGTGCCCGTTGGGCAGCTTTATGTAGACCTCTGGCAGCTCGGGGCCCCAGCGAAAATTTTTGTGGACGAGCTGTCAAAGAGGATGAAGCTGACGGAAGTGGAGGCCATGAAAGGGATAATAAAAAGGGCGCGTGAACAGCCCGTCTCCTAAAAACAGTCGGCCGTCATCCTTGCCTTTTTATGTCAATCTTGAACGAGTGGGCGGAACACGAGATGCAGGGGTCATAGCTTCGGATTAGCATCCCGCTCAACTTGGCGAGCTCTTCATCCGAGGAATCCATCCGGTCCTTCACCAGCGCCGTTAGGACCTCTTCCATGTTCGCTAGATTTTGCGCTGTAGGAGGAATTATCCTCACCTGCTTTATCCTTCCGGAAGCATCGAGCTCGTACTCATGGTACAGCATACCCCTCGGCGCCTCTGTTATCCATGCCCCCCTCGATGCTTTTGGTTCAACAGGAACTCGGGTCCTAGAAGGCTCTTTGTAATCTTCCAGTATTTCCACCGCGTCTTCTATCGCGTTTATCGTCTCGATCAGCCTTGCGATATTCTGTGTGAAGACGTTTTTTTCATCAACGGCAGCGGCGTACCTCTTCGGAACGGGACGCAGGG
Organism: Hadarchaeota archaeon (SeqCode); assembly: GCA_040757795.1. Classification (GTDB taxonomy): domain Archaea; phylum Hadarchaeota; class Hadarchaeia; order Hadarchaeales; family Hadarchaeaceae; genus DYTO01. The sequence goes on from JBFLWG010000004.1 coordinate 29,523, forward strand.
AGTCCAAGTTCAGCTTCAGCCTTGATAGCGGCCCGACAAGAAAAGTGCCCCTGCCTTTCACCCTAGCGTGGTAAGCTGTGGAGTGAGGTACCTGAAATTCCTCAATGTTTTTGGAAAAATCCGCCTGTTTTATATGGAGCCCCCTGTTTGACATTACATCCCCGGCAAGCATGGGGTACACCGCCTGGTCCCACAGAGACGATATTTCAACGTTGTAGTCAAGCTCCGGCATGGCCACCTTGTCCAAAACCCAGTCGGTCACCGTTTGCAAGTTTTTTTCCGCGTCTTTCAGCGGCCCCAGCATAGCTTTCAGCCTGCTGGCGGAAGGAAGGCCGGTGAACCCGCCCACGCAAGCGCTAATCGGGTGCGTTGTCCTGCCCCCCACAAGCGCCATTATCTTGTCTCCGGTGCTTTTGGTTTCAAGCCCTATTTTGACTATGTCCGGGTGCTCTTTCAAAATGCCCAGAACATCCTTTTTGCCCAAGAAGTCCGGGAGTGCCAGAAGGAAGAAATGGAGAGCGTGGCTTTGTATCCACTCGCCGCAGTAGAAGAGCCTCCTGACTTTTTCAATGTCTTCGTCCACCGCCACCTCGAAGGCATTTTCTATGGCCTTTGAGGAGCTCATCTGGTAAGCGACTGGGCATATCCCGCAAATCCTAGCGGTTATGTCAGTGACATCCTTGTAGCTCCTCCCCACAAGAAAGGCCTCGAAGAACCTCGGCGGCTCGAAGATGTTCACTTCGGTTTCTATCTTGCCGCCCTCTATTTTCACGCGCACCCTTCCCTCGCCTTCAACCCTTGTTAACGGGTTCACTCCAAATATCCTGCTGCTCAAACGTCTACCTCCCTGAACTTTCTGGAGAAGCCTGTGAACTCCCTAAACTTGTGCTGTATTTCATAGTCTTTGAGGCCGATCTCCTTGAATTTGTCTTTCAGTGCGTCCGCATTTATCTCCTCCATCGGGCCGAAGCAGGAGTAGCAGTCCCGCCTGTATGAGGGACAAAGAGCCCCGCAGCCGTTCACTGTCACAGGCCCCATGCATGGCAGCCCCCTACCAACAAGGACGCAGATGTTGCCAAGCCTCTTGCACTGCATGCAAACGCTCTGCCTTTCTATCCTGGGCCTCTTCCCGGAGAAAAGCGACGCGACCAAGTCAATAAGATAGGCCTCGTTTATCGGGCACCCCTGAAGCTCATAATCAAGTTTGACATGTTCGGATATCGGAGTTGATTTTTCAAGAGTTTCTATCCACTCAGGGTTCTTGTAAATAATGTTGCAGAACTCTTTCGCGGAGCGCCAGTTCCTTAGCGACTGAATCCCGCCCGCCGTAGCGCAGGCACCAATTGTGACCATCAACTTCGACTGTTCCCTTATCTGTTTCACCCTTTCGATGTGTTCTGGGACGGAGACCGAGCCCTCGACCAGCGCCAAGTCGTACGGGCCGCCGAGTTTCGTGTCGGTGGCCTCAGCAAAATATCTGACATCAATATTTTCTGCAATGAATAGCGGGAACTGTTCCACCAGCCGGATTACAGCAAGCTGGCAGCCGTCGCACGAGGCGAACTTGAACACCCCGAGCTTCAACTTCTCGGCCATTCTAAACCCCCTTTACTCCCAGCAGCCCGGCAAGCTGCTTGTATGTGAAAACAGGGCCGTCCTTACAAACAAAGTACCCGCAGAACTGGCAGTGGCCGCAAAGTCCTATGCCGCACTTCATCCGCCTTTCCATCGAGAGGTAGATGCTGTCCGCCGAGATGCCGCGCTTGACCAGCTCCTGCGACACTATGTTCATCATTATCTCCGGGCCGCAGACCATTGCCACTGTGCTGGCCGGATTCATCTTTATCTGATCGAGAAGGGTGGTGATGAGCCCGACGCTGCCCTTCCATCGCTCGTCACTCCTGTCAACTGTCACGAGGACCTCGCCCCCCAATTCGCACCACGTGTCGTACTCCTCAGGAAACATCAGGTCGGAGGGGCTCCTGGCGCCACAAAGCACCTTCACGGAGCTGTATTTTTTCCTGTTTTTCAGCATGTGGTGAATGGCGGGCCGCAGTGGGCACAGGCCTATCCCCCCTCCTATCACGATGACGTCTTTGCCCTCAGTTTTTTCAACCGGCCACCCGCTGCCGTAAGGCCCGCGCAGGCCGATTATGTCCCCTTCCTTCAGGCTGGAGATGGCCCTGCTGATGTAACCCACCGACCGGATCGTGTGGCCAATTTTTTCCTCGTCCGGGCGTGAGGAGATTGATATCGGGGCCTCGCCAACGCCGTAGACGTACAGCATGTTGAACTGGCCGGGCGTGAAGGAGTACCGCTTCCTTTCTTCCGGGTCCACAAACTTGACCGCAATCGACATCGTGTCCTTCGTGTGCTGCATTTTTTCAACGACTTCCACGTTTTTCAGTTCCCAGATTCCTGAACTCAAGTCACGTCCTCCTCAGCAGTTTCTCGTTTTCTGTAATGTCGATGCCGACAGGGCACCAAGTTATGCACCTGCCGCAACCGACGCACCCGTACACTCCATATTGGTCAACCCAGTAAACCAGTTTGTGCATCATCCACTGCCGGTACCTGTCCGTTATCGTCGGCCTGGCGTTTCCAGTTGCTATTTCTCCGTGGTCCATGCTGAAGCACGAGTCCCACAGCCGTCTTCTGACGACAGCATTTTCACTCAAATCAATGGCGTCCAAGACGTCGTTGCAGAAGCAGGTTGGGCAAACCATCGTGCAGTTTCCGCAGCTAAGGCAGGTCTCGGCCGCTTTTGACCAGAGCGGGCTCGCAAGCCTTTTGTAGAGATTCTCTCGCAGGGTTGTCGTGTCTATGTGCTTCACCATTTTCTCAGCAGTTTCGTCAACCAGCCTGTTGGCGCGGTTGATTTCATCCAATGTGGCTGGCCTCACTTCAACACCTTTCATGGCGTCTGCCCCTTTGTCGCTCCCGACCCTTACAAGGAAGCAGTCATCCAGTTCTGTCAGCGCAAGGTCGTAGCCGTTTTTGATGTGGGGCCCGGCGCCCATGGAAGCGCAGAAGCAGTGCTCTCCCGCTCTTGTGCAGGTGACTGCCAGTATGAAAATTTCTTTTCTCAAAGCCAGGTATGAACTGTCAGGGAATTCTCCGGCAGCGAAAGTCTTGTCCAGCACACCAAGAGCCGTGAGGTCGCAAGCTCTTATCCCCACTATTGCCTGCTTTTTCGGTTCAGTTTCCAGCGTTTGGCAGGCCAGCCGGTTGCCTTCCTTCTTGACTTTTATCAGGTCAACTTCCGGCAGGAAAAGGAACCTCTTGATTGAATTTTGGCCGTTGACATAAGCAAAATAGGCCGCACCCTCTTTTTTGAGTTTATACCATCCCGGCCCTTGGACATCAATGTACCCAATCGGGAGGTCTTTTGTTGAATCTATTTCTGCCAGCAGCATTTGCCCGTCCCTGACTGTTGGGCCAATCAGAGAATATCCAGAAGATTTCAAATTGTTGAAAATGATGTCAAGGCTTTCTTTCGGGATAGCATGTGCCTGCCATCTCCGCGCTTCGGCGTCAGGATGTGGAACGTATTTCATTGGTTATCCTTTAAATCAAGTATTATCGTTTTAAAAACTTACTGAACGGGAATTTTAAACAAAAAAATAAAAATAGGGAAGAGGGGTTAAACGTCGAAGCCCCTCAAAGTCTTTCTTCCGTTTCCCTTCGCCCGCTCTATTGCCCGCTTTGCTCTTCGGGCTATCAGAGCGTCGAGTTCCTTGAAGAAGTCTTCGCTTGCCCTCATTCCCTTTATCAAACTTCTTACTGCGGATTTCACTATGTATGCCATTTATCCACCTCCAATTGCTGGATAATTGTGAGTTCCGCGGTATTTAAGCATAATCTTGGGTTTTGGCCGGAATGGAGCGGTTTTACATTTTGAACATATTCAACGGCTGAGCAAAAACTCAAGCGCGGCGGCGTTTTTTGGCTCTGGAGAGCCCTCTGGCCTCCTCCGCGGGCATCTCGTAACTGTGTTCCATTGTCGGGAATTTTCCGGTTTTGACATCTTTCCTGAAGGCCGCAATAGCTTTTTTCATTGGTGCCCCCAGCTCGGCGTAGCGTTTTACAAACTTTGGGGTGGCGCCAGTCAGGCCGACAATATCATGAAGCACAAGCACCTGCCCGTCGCAGAACGGCCCGGCACCGCAGCCGATTGTCGGGATGTCCAGTTTTTTTGTTATTGTTTTGGCGAGCTGCCATGGGACACACTCTAAGACCAGGCTGAACACCCCCAATTTCTCAAGACTTACGGCGTCTTCAACAATCGCGCGGGCGCTTGCTGCAGTTCCACCCCTGACCTTGTAACCTCCGAACTGGTGGATCCACTGGGGCGTCAATCCAAGGTGGCCCATCACTGGGATACCTGAATGGATTATTGCTTCTATTTTTTGCATTACTCCTCGACCGCCCTCCACCTTCACTGCCTGGGCCCGCCCCTCTTTGAGGAACCTGCCGGCGTTTTTTATAGCATCTTCCGGGCTGGCGTGGTAAGACATGAATGGCATGTCACCAACGACCAGAGCCCGCTTGGCTGCGTGCGACACCGCCTTTGTGTGGTGAACCATCTCGTCCATTGTAACCGAGAGAGTGTCCGGATGTCCAAGAATGACATTTGCAAGGGAATCACCTACCAAGATGATGTCTACCTCGGCCTCGTCCACCATCTTCGCGGTGAGGCTGTCGTAAGTGGAGACCATTACTATGCGCTCGCCCCGACGCTTCATCTCGCGGAGGGAGGCAGTCGTTACTCTTTCCATTCAACCATTCATACCTGAAGCCGGGCAAAATAAAGCTGCTGAAAGCGTTTTTAGCTGGGCAGGAGAGTTACCCTTGTGGTTGAGTGGTCGGAGGTTACATGGGGCAGCTGCTCCGCGTCGACCTGTCGCGGGGGAAAACAATCGCGCAGCCGATTGACCTGACCGTCGCCTACAACTTTCTTGGCGGCAGGGGATACTCGGCTAAGCTGCTTTACGATGAGCTGAAGCCCGGCATCGATCCTCTATCGCCAGGGAACAAGCTGGTTTTCATGACGGGCCCGCTCACAGGGACGACGTTTCCCGGCGCAGGCAGGACCGCGGTAAGCTCAAAGTCGCCCCTGACCGGCACCGTGGCGGACTCTTTGATGGGAGGAGCATTTGGCACATATCTCAAAAGAGCCGGTTTCGACGGCATAGCAGTTGAAGGAAAATCCGAAGCCCCGGTCTACCTCCTTGTGGAAGACGGCGTGGCGTCAATTCACAGCGCAGCGGATCTGTGGGGAAAGAGCACCATCCAAACAAGAAAAAATCTTGAGGAGAAACACAAGGGTGCGTGGGTAGCGGCGATAGGCCCCGCCGGGGAGAACCTCTCGAGCATCGCGTGCATCTACACAGGCGCGAAGGCCGGGAGGGAAGGCATGGCCGGCAGGTGTGGTCTCGGCGCCGTCATGGGCTCTAAGGGGCTGAAGGCGATAGTGGCGAATGGTAGCAAAAAGTTTGAGGTGGTCCACGAGGAGGCGTACAAAAAAATCGTTGAAAAGATCAGGCGCACGGTGGAGACACACCCAATAACAGGGATGGACGGGAGTTTGGGCCGCTTCGGGACTTCTCTTCTGGTGCACAGGATAACAGCAGCGGGGATGCTGCCAGTGGACAACTTTTCAGGCAGGCGGATAACTTTCGAGGAGGCCGACAGGTTCTGCGGGGAAACGGTGAGGGAGAAGTACCTTGTCAGAAAAACGGCCTGTTTCGCGTGCCCGACAGCCTGCGGTAGATGGGTGAGGGTCGGCGACTGGGAGGGCAAGGGGCCCGAGTTTGAAAACACAATCATGCTGGGTCCCAACTCAGGTTTTCTTGATTACGAGAAGGAAATAGTCCCACTCAACAGGATCTGCGATGAGCTCGGGATAGATGCGATATCAGCTGGAGTGATTCTGGGCTTTGCGAGGGAAATCGGGAAGGTCAATGGTTTGGAGGACGCGGAGGCCCTGCTGAAGGACATAGCAGGGGGCAAATCAGAGTTTTCGAAAGGGTTGGCGGCGGCAGCCAGAAAAATCAAGAGCAAATCGTTGGCGGCGCATGTAAAAAGTCTAGAGCTGCCGGCTTACGACCCTCGCGGAGCAAAGGGGATTGCTTTGGCGTATGCCACATCAAACAGGGGTGGCTGCCATCTCAGGGCCTACACCATCGCCCCGGAGATCATCAGCAATCCGGAATTTGTCGACCCAAACTCTGAAGATGGCAAGGCAAGGCTTGTTGTAAGGATGCAGGACGCATTCGCAATTTACGATTCCATGATTGGATGCAAGTATCACGGGCTGGCCCTTTTCACGACACTTGACTACGAGCTGGACGACATCGCGAAGCTCATGACGGCCGTGACGGGCCTGGAGTGGACCGGCAAGTCGCTGCATGAGGTCGGGTCCAGAATAAACAATGTTGAGCGGATGTTCAACTTCCGGGAGGGATTCAGCTCGGCCGACGACAGGCTGCCTACCAAGTTTGGTGTGGACCTATCGAGAATGCTGCGAGATTACTACTCGGAAAGGAAGTGGGGGGCGAAGGGCGCGCCGAAAGCTTGGCCGCCCATCAAAAAGCCGAAGAAAGCCGGGGCGGTTGAAGTCGCTGGCGGCCCGTTTGATCGCCTGAACTTTCCCGAGCTCCAGGTCGCGCTTGACATGGATGCCGAAATCCACACGATCGCGTCCGTGGCGAAGCAGGTCTACGAGGGGGGTTGCAGGATAGTTGAGGCTGGAACGCCGTCCGTGAAGAGGCACGGCGTGGACGCCCTCATCCCCGCGCTGAGAAAAGCCGCACCCGAAGCTCTGCTGGTGGCGGACCTGAAGACAATGGACGTCGGGAACCTGGAGGCCAGAATAGCTTTCAGGGCCGGGGCCGATGTCGCGGCGGTTCTCGCGATTGGCGGGAGAACAAAAGTCATCGAGGCCGTGAGCGAGGCTGAGCGATGGGACAAGGCGGTCCTGATAGACCTGATAGACTGCCCGGACCCGCTTGAGATGATTGAAAGCCTTGTCCATGACCTGAAAGGGCAGGAGGGCCGCGTCATCCTGTGCCTCCACCGGGGGATAAGCGAGCAGCTGAAGGGCAGGGGGATTTACGAGCAGACCTCGCTCATATCAGAAGCCAAGAAGAGGGCAGGCAGGTTCACTCTTGCCGTCGCAGGCGGCCTGAAGGAAGGAGTGGTGAAGGACGTGGTGAAGGCCGGGGCGGACATCTGCATCGCCGGCAGCGCGGTGTACAACTCCACGAACCCGAAGGAAACGGCTAGAAGGATACTCCAAGAAACGAGGGAAGCCCGCGCAGCTTGAAAGCCTGTAAAGGTTTTAGGGTTCAGCTTTCCATGTGTGAGTGATGCGATGCTGATTAATGAGGAGATTGTGAGATTGGCGGGGCTGGAGGAGAAGTCCCTGATACTTCTCAGCGAGCCGGACAGGGTGATCCACTTCAGGCTCCGCGAGCACGTCCCCCCTGGCTACAAGGTTCTGCACGCTTATGTCGTCTATCACAACTCAGCCAGAGGACCGCCATGCAAGGGAGGAGTGAGGATGGCCAGCCACGTCACTCTCGAGGAGACGACCCAGCTCGCCGAGATAATGACATACAAAAACGCGCTGATGGACCTGCCGTTCGGAGGTGGGAAGGCGGGCATAGCGGCCCCTAGCGACCTGCCGCCTGAGCAAAAGAAAGTAATAATGGAGGGCTTCGCCCACGAGATCAGGTACGAACTCATTTCCGGAAATTACGTCCCAGCGCCAGACCTCGGGACGGGCCCCAGAGAGATGGCAGCCATCTTTGCGGAGACCCACCTCAGGGAGTGCGTGACAGGAAAGCCGGTTGGGATAGGGGGGCTGCCCGGCAGAGAGGAGGCTACTGGGTACGGGATTTCTGTGGTAGTTGAGAAAGCTGTGAAGGAGTTCCTGAAGAAGGAGCTGCAGGACGTGACTGTGGGCGTGCAGGGGTTCGGGAACGTGGGGAGCTGGACGTGCAGCTTCCTGGCCGATAAGGGCGTGAAGGTTGTTGGCGTGACAGACAGCAAGGGGGGGGTGATAGACAGGAAGGGAATAAACATCCCCGAGCTCAGGAAGTGGGCGAAAGAGTGCGGGTCCCTAAAGGGATGCAGGGGGGTGGAGCTCACCAACGAGGAACTTTTCAAGCTTGACGTGGACATCCTCATTCCCGCGGCCACAGGCGGCGTGATCAACGAGACAAACGCTGGGAAGATTAACTCGAGTCTCGTGATAGAGGGGGCCAACGCTCCGACAACCAAGGCGGCGGACGAGGTCCTCAAGAGAAAAGGAGTCACAGTCATCCCCGACATCCTCGCGAACGCCGGCGGAGTGGTCGCCAGCTATGACGAGTGGAGAAAGGGCAAGTCCGGGAGCAAGACAAAGAAGGAGGAGACTTATGCGACAATAAAGGAGACGCTTCTCGAGGTCTTTGATGAAGTTCTGGACACCTCATCCAAAGAAAACATCTCCCTGAGGAAGGCCGCCCTGCTGACGGCGACGAACAGGCTCGTCGACACAATGAGGGGAAGGGGCTGGCTCTAGAGGCGCTGCGCGAGCAATCTTATTTTTTCCCACTTTTCAAAATTTTTGTAAATGATGTTACTTTATCCTTGTAGTCTCCAGAATTCATTTCCTTCGAGCTTACGCCTACCCGGCCGGCAATTATTGATTTTTTCATGAGGCCCTCCATCTCCGCGAGCGGTTTTTCGAAGCCGTCACCTCCAGCCGTGCAAAAAATGCCCACTTTCTTCCCGGCCAAATAGTGGCTCGTCAGATATGTCCTTACCGCCGGCGCAATGTTGCTCGCCCAGTTCGGCGTTCCTATGACTACAATGTCGTATTTTCCCGGGTTCTTCTTCACCTTAATTTCAGTCAATTTCCTCTTTCGGGCGTCTCTGCCGGCAATCAACCAGCGTATTGGCCTCAGTCCCGTCCTCTTTTTCAGGTCAATGATTTCCTCTGAATCTGCTTTCAGTTCTCTCGCGATTGCTTCTCCGACTTTCTTTGTCGTGCCAGATCTCGAGTAATAGACGACTAGGTGTTTTGTCGTACCAACTAAAGTAGGCGAATGTTTTTCACGATTTATAGGTTTGGTTTAAAATTATGCTGTCAATCTCCCACACGTCTGAGACCTTCAGAAAACATCAACACTTTATTAGCCAAAATGCTGTAAATAGTGGTTTCCATGGCTGAGAACATTGCGGAAAAAATGTCTGAGGCGATGCGCGAGGTTTCGGTAGCGGAGTTTTTCGAGAAAAACAGGCACCTGTTGGGTTACGAGAACCCGACCAAGGCGCTGATAACGGTGGTAAAGGAGCTTTTGGACAACTCGTTGGACGCTGCCAACGAGGCCGGCATTTTGCCCACAATAAAGATAAACGTCGTGCCGATTTCAGAAGAAAAGTTCAAGGTCACCGTCAAAGACAACGGCCCCGGGATAAGGGAGGACAAGGTGCCGTACGCCTTCGGCAAGCTGCTTTACGGCAGCAAATTCTACCGGCTCCTCCAGTCGCGCGGGATTCAAGGGCTTGGCGGCCACGGCGCCGTGCTTTACTCGCAGCTAACGACAGGGCGGCCGGCGAAGATCACCACAAGCATCGGCAAGAAGACACATTATTTTGAGATGGTGATCAACGTCTCGGAAAACGAGCCGCAAATCCTCAGACACGACGTTTCAGAAAATCCCGAAGGCTGGCACGGCCTGAAAATAGAGCTGGAGCTGGAGGGCAGGTACGTGGAGGGCAAACAGTCCATGTTTGAGTACATAAAACAGACCCACATGGCCAACCCCTATTCGCAAATAACGTTTGACGGCCCGAATGGAAAATCAGTTTACAAAAGGCTGTTGAGCAAGATGCCGAGGCAGCCTAAGGAAATAAAGCCTCACCCTTACGGGGTGGAAATCGGTGTTTTCAGAAGGATGCTTGGCGCAACCAAAGCCAAGACAGCGACGACTTTTCTCACGGAGGATTTTTCAAGGGTGGGGAAAAGGTCCGCGCTTCAGATCCTGAAAGCAGCAAAGGTGGAGCCAAAAAAGAAGCCGTCGGAGGTTTCGCACGAGGATTCGGAAAAAATACACAAGGCAATACAAAGCGTGAAGCTCATCGCCCCGCCGACAGACTGCCTGTCGCCTCTCGGGGAAAAGCTCTTGGAGGAGGGGTTGAGGAAAGACACGGGCGCGGAGTTCGTCGTCGCTGTCACAAGGCCGCCTAGCGTTTACCGAGGAAATCCATTTCTCGTCGAGGTGGCTATGGGCTATGGGGGAACCCTTCCCACAGATCAAACGGCGCAGTTGTTCAGGTTCGCGAATAAAGTGCCGCTGTTGTACCACCAGTCGGACTGCGTCACAACAGAGGCCGTGAAGGATGTCGACTTCAGGAGGTATGGATTCAGCCAGCCTTCGTCCTCGCTGCCCGCCGGCCCACTGGCGATACTGGTGCACTTCGCGTCGGTGTGGGTGCCTTTCACATCAGAGGGCAAGCAGGCGATAGCAAACTATCCGGAGATTTTGAGGGAAATCAAGCTGGCCCTGCAGGACGCAGGTAGGAAGCTGGGCTCGTATGTGAACCAAAAGGTCAGGCAGAAGCAGATGCAGCTAAGGAAGGAGCTGTTCGAAAAGTACCTGCCGGAGCTCGCCGATTCCTTGGCCAAGCTGACAGGAAAAAGCAAAGATAAAATCATCAGGGACCTGGAGAAGATAATGACTGAAAAGGATGTCCGGGGCGAGGAAAGGCCGGAGGAAGCTGAAAAAGAGGTCGAGGCCGTGAAAAAATCAGAGGAGGGAGAAATGGATGAAGACGTCGGACGCGAGGAAAAATCTGAAGAAGCTGGGCAATGACGTGGTCGAGCAGATAGAGCAAAAACAAAATCCGGCCCTGGACGTGCCGATAAGGTCGCTGTCAAACATCAAGTTCAACCAGGAGACCAAAAGGATAGAGATGGGGCAGGCGGTGGCCAAGCGCTATTTTTTCAACATCGCCCACGTGAAGAAATTCACCCAGACGGTAGAAGTGGCCGCCTTGAGCAAGGAGCTGCTGGACGTTAACAAGCACCTGAGCCTCAGGGAAGCCTACTACAGGATGAAAAGGACGCTGCCAAACTCGAACATAAACATCGTGGACGACCAGGTTGAGTCGAACCAAGCGATAGAAGACCTTGAGCTCATAGCGGACGCCTCAAGGGAGCAGTTGCACGTGAACGCGAACAAGATGGGCTCCGTCGCCGGCAACGTTGTCATCGAGGACAAAGGCGACCTTGTCGATTGGAGCAAGCTCGGCTCAGGGGGGTGGGCCATCCCGAGCAATGTTGAGGAGATACTTTTCAAAAAGGTGAAGGCAAAGTTCGTAATTTACATGGAAAAGGCGGCGGAGTGGGAGAGGCTTCACGAGGACCGCGTCTGGGAGAAGCTGAACTGCCTGATAATGAGTTCCCAGGGGCAGGCAACAAGGGGCGTCAGGAGGCTTCTGCAGCGGCTACACCTGGAGCACAAGCTGCCGATTTATGTGCTGGTGGACGGCGACCCTTGGGGGATTTACATTTACTCTGTCCTGAAATTCGGCTCGATAGGGCTCGCCCACATCTCCGAGAGACTGGCCATCCCCG
>JBFLWG010000005.1:0-35421 GCA_040757795.1 Hadarchaeota archaeon (SeqCode)
ACGAAAGCAAATATCCGGGATTGATGCTTGGAGCAGTTGTTCACAATCAATTTGAGAATATACATCCTTTCAAGGACGGAAACGGCAGAGTAGGACGGGTCTTGCTGAACAATATCTTGATCAAGCACGGCCTGACTCCAATAAACATAGACTTCAAAAACAGTGGAGAATACTATGCATCGTTACAGGCGTACGAAAAAAATCATGATTTGAAACCAACAATGGACCTTTTCATGAAAGAATACAACGAGCTGAAGAAGAAACTAAGCGTCTACCGTTCAAAGAAAAGTTAGTTGCAAAAGGGGGCAAATACCAAAAATAAAAATCGAGTTAAAAAACCGTTTGTCGAGTCGAACCCTGTCCAACAGTCGGACTAGAATCCCGTCCGGCCCGCCTATCTGGGGGGTTCGAGACCACTCAAACGAAAACAATAAATTAATTCCCGTTGTAGTCTATTTTGAAAATAAAATCAGGTCAAGCAAATGACGTCTCTCATGGAACACATGCTGGAAATAGAAAACCGTACGAAGGAGATAAATTTAACTCCAGATGAACTCGCGAAGATTATCGATCACACCGAACTTGCCCCCAACAAACCGGCGGGATCCATGAAAAGGTTGTGCGACGAAGCAAGGACCCACCATTTCTACGCTGTCTGTGTAAACCCCTTCTGGACGCGATTCTGCAAGAGCGAACTCGAAGGCACGGACGTGAAAGTAGACACAGTCATTGGATTTCCTTTGGGCCAGACGACGACCGATGAGAAAGTATTCGAAACGAAGCGGGCGATCGAGGAGGGTGCAGACGAAATTGACATGGTGATGAACATAGCCGCATTCAAGGACAAAGGGTACGACTTCGTCGGGGACGAGATAGAGGCAATAGTCGAGGCGGCGGGAGGGAACACGGTTAAGGTTATACTTGAAACCGGCTACCTGACCTACGAAGAGATACCGAAAGCTTGCAAAATCGTGAAAGAAACTGGGGCGAAGTTCGTGAAGAACTCTACCGGTTTCGGGCCGCTCGGTGCCACCATACCGCACATTGTCCTGATGAGAGAATCTGTAGGAAAAAATTTTGGGGTGAAAGCTTCAGGGGGGATCGGCAATTTCAAGGACGCTTTGCGGATGATAGCCGCTGGGGCGAACAGAATCGGCTCTAGCTCCGGAGTCAAGATAATAGAAGGCTATCGGTGGGCGAAGAGCGCTGGCTGGCCTATAGAAAAAATTCCATGCAACCTCTGCCCCACCAGCGAAGCGACGTTTGAAAACATGCCCGAGGATGTATCGCGATACTACAAAGAACAGTGCGCGGAGTGTCAGTACAACGAGTTCAAGAAATTTTATTGACTGTTTAAAATTATTTTCTTACAAAAGATGGTTCAATCTCAAGACTGTCTGGTGGCCGTCCATGTCTGCGAGAAGCTTCTAGTTCCAAGTGGGTCCGATATTGTGCCTGACCAAGTCCCAGTCGCAGACGTAGCGTTTGGAAAAGCAGCATTCAAAGTTCCGGTGCCCGTCCCAGTGATTGTCCCCTGCCCGGCAGAATACGTTGCATTCGCCGTGAAAGTCATGGAAGTGCTGGTCATCCTGCCGTTGGTGATTGGGATGTTGTAGCTGCCCATATCCGGAGTGGTTCCAACCCAGCCTGTGCCGGTGAAGTTCCCGTTGGTGTCGACCGTCAGCGTCGCGGTCTGGCCATCCGAAGTTATCCTCCACGTCTGGGCCCCACCACCGGTGCCGGTTCCACCTGCCGGCAGGTTCGTGAGGGTGTCAACGGAGATCCACACCGTTGCAACGAACATGGGGAGCGCTATCACCAAAACGATAATTTTCCCCAACATTTTCATCGAGATAATCTTGAACTTGAACAAAACCCCGCAGACGACAAAAACCGCGGCGTATGCCGGGATCACGACCCACACCACCGGCGGCACTTCTGAAACGGCGGCGGAAGTGACATACGCATGTTTCAGGTCCATATTTGTTCCATCATAATAACTGATGTGGGGGTTGCCGGAGGAGTCGATGGCTATTGAAGTGCCGTAATATCCCCAGTCGCCTGAGCCGTCAACATTCTGGACTTCCCAAGCAGCGCCCGTCCATCGCGCGTACTTGAGGTCCGCATTTGTGCTGTCGTAATAACTGATGTGGGGGTTGCCGGAGGAGTCGATGGCTATTGAAGTACCGCGGCCCACCTCCCCCGCGCTGTCGACAGTCTGGATGCTCCAGGAGCCGCCCGTCCTCTTCGCATATTTGAGGTTCGAGTTTTCAACATCAAAGTAGCTGATGTGGGGGTTGCCGGAGGAGTCGATGGCTATAGAGGTGTACCAGCCAGCGTTTCCCGTATCAGCATTTCCCACGCTCCAGGCGCTGCCGGTCCAGCGCGCATACTTGAGAACATGGTTTGTTGAATCGCGATAGCTGATGTGGGGGTTGCCGGAGGAGTCCAAGGCCAGAGATGTGTAACGGCCCACGTTTCCATTATCAACATTTTCCACGCTCCAGGCGCTGCCGGTCCAGCGCGCATACTTGAGAACGCCATTTGTGTCATCGTAATAAGCTATCCGTGGGTTGCCGCTTGAGTCAAGTCTCATGGAAGTGTTCCAGCCTACATCTCCATTCGAGTCAACCGTTGAAATTGTCCAATATGCCCCGGTAAGCTCTGTATACTTCAGGTTCCCGTTGTCAACGTCGTAATAACTGATGTGGGGGTTGCCGGAGGAGTCTATGACTATAGAGGTGTACCAACCCACCCGGCCGCTGAAGTCGACGTTCCCTTTGGCCCAGTATGGTCCAACTTTTTCCGCGTGCTTCAGGTTCCCATTCGTGTTGTCAAAATAACTGACGTGGAGATATCCTGAAGAGTCGAAAGCCAGAGAACTGTCCCGCCCGACGTCCCCTGTATTGTCCACGGTTTCGGTGGTCCAGACCGGCTCGGCGCTGACATTACCCACCAAGCCGAGAAGCAAAGTTAAGACTACGCAGGATGCCAAAATCATGGGTAAGATTTTAATGGGTTTTAATCTCATCGGCTGCACACACGAAGGCACTGTGTTTTGGGGTTCTTAAGCGCTCGGGCACCGTTATATTTAACACGCCCGCGAGAACTATTCAGGGAGAATATGCCTAAGGATGTCTACGTCAGCGATTTCCTCCAAGGGGTTAGGAAGGATATAAACCTCCCCAAAAAGGTCAGGATATTCGACACCACCCTCAGGGACGGTGACCAGACGCCGGGAGTTTCATTCACCCCCGACCAGAAGATGCTCGTGGCCAGGCAGCTTGACCGCCTCGGGGTGGACACGATAGAGGCCGGCACGCCTGTATCCTCCGAGGGCGAGCGTAAAGCCGTCTCCGCCATCGCCAAAGCAGGGCTGGACGCGGAAATCTGCGCGCTGGCAAGGGCCGTGAAGGATGACGTGGACGCCGCCATCTCGTGCGACCCTGACTGCATCCATGTATTCATCAGCACCTCTGACCTCCACCTGAAGTACATGCTCAAGAAGACGAAGCAGGAGGTGCTCGAACAGGCGGTCAAGTTCGTCGAGTACGCCAAGGACCACGGCTTCACCGTGGAGTTCTCGGCCATGGACGCCACCCGCACAAACATGGATTATCTCAAAAAAATCCTGCTGGCCACGGTGGACGCCGGGGCGGACAGAATAAACGTCCCCGACACCGTCGGAGTGATTACGCCGCGGGCGATGCACCATTTCATAAGCCAGCTCAGGCCCCTGCTGAAGGTGCCCATAAGCATCCACTGCCACGACGACATGGGGCTCGCGGTCGCCAACAGCCTCGCGGCCGTGGAGGCCGGGGCCGACCAGATACACGTTTCCGTCAACGGCCTGGGGGAGAGGGCTGGGAACACCTCCCTTGAAGAAGTGGTGATGGCGCTGAAGGCCCTTTACGGCGTCCATACCGGAATCAAGACGAAGCTACTTGTGGAGACATCGGAGCTTGTCGAGCGGTTGACCGGGATAGCCGTCCCGCCGAACAAGGCGATAGTCGGCGACAATGCATTCGCCCACGTCTCGGGCATCCACGCCCACGGGGTGATAAAGTTCCCAGGAACCTACGAGCCGATTTCCCCGGAGATGGTCGGCCACCGCAGGCGTGTGGAACTGGGCAAACTCACTGGGAAGCACTCGGTCGAAAAGCAGCTCCGCAGCCTTGGGGTAAAACCCGGCAAAGCGCAGCTTCTGGAGATCACCCGCAAGGTGAAGGTCCTCGGTGACAAGGGCAAGGAAGTCGTGGACGCCGACCTGCGCGCGATAGCCGAGAGCGTCATGGGGGCCCTGCCTAAGGAGGAGAAGGTGGTCGAGCTTAAGGAGGCCACCGTCACTACGGGGAGCACGATAACTCCCACGGCATCCGTCCGCCTAGTAATCAGGGGAGAGGAACGGGTGAGTTCGGCGACGGGGGTGGGGCCGGTCGACGCCGCGATAAACGCCATCAGGAGCGCGATAAGCGAGATCTCAGGGCTCAAGCTCAAGGAGTACCACCTCGACGCCATAACCGGCGGGAGCAACGCCCTCGCTGAGGTGACCGTGAGGCTGGAGGACGAGAAGGGTGATGTTTACCTGGCGAAGGGCGTCCGCGAGGATGTGGTGCTGGCCAGCGTCGACGCCATGGTCAACGGGATAAACAGGTACTTCGCAGGGCGGAAGTAGGCATGGATGTTTTTGAAGCTATTCTGAGGCGGAGGTCAGTCCGGACATACGCCCAAAAGCCAGTGCCGAAGAGGAAGCTGGAAAAAGTTCTTGAAGCGGCCCGCCTTGCTCCGTCCGCCGTCAATTACCAGCCCTGGCGCTTCATCGTCGTGACCGACCAGGGCAAGCGTGAAAAGATATCAGATGGCCAGAGGTGGGCCGGCTTCCTCAAGGATGCCCCCGTCGTCATAGTCGGCTGCGGCGACAGGAAGGCCTCGCCAAAGTGGCACGTGATCGACGTCACCATCGCGATGCAGAACATGGTCATGGAGGCCACGGCGGAGGGTCTGGGGACCTGCTGGATCGGGAGCTTCGACGAGAAAGTGGTCAAAAGGCTGCTGAAAATCCCGGCACAAATGAAAGTGGTTGCGATGTTGACGCTGGGATACCCTCGCGAGAAGCTTGACATCAAGAGACAGATGATACACCTCTTTCATCGGAGAAAAAAACTTGAGGAAATAGTTGATTTTGAAGAATATGGAAAAAAATCCCAGCCCTAGCACGGTACTTGTGTTTTATGCCGACCTTCCCAGTTGACCGCGCGAGAAAAACGAAATTTAACGGCTTTTTCCGCTTTTGGACAAAATTGTACACTAAAGGCTTAAATAGTACATTGAATTATTTAGACTTGATGATGTTTGGTTACGACGACGCGAAGGCAATGGCAAAGGAGCGGCCATGCATGCTCCCTCTAGCCATGACAATCGAGGGCTGCGCTGACCCGGCAAAGGTGTACTTCAGGCTGAGAAACCGGGGAAAGCCATCCTACCTGCTGGAGTCTGCGGCTGGGCCGGGGGAAGCCGCGCGCTACTCGATAATAGGCTGCGACCCGCTGCTTTACCTGAAAGTCCGCGGCGGGGAGGCATCTCTCAACGGAAAAAAAGACTACGTGGAGTTCATAGGCGACATGATTAAAACAAAAGACAAAAGAGACGCGTTGCAAGTCCTGAAAAAAGTCGTGGCTTGCGGAAAGATTCACGTCCCGCCACTCGCCGCGCGCTACATGCTTTCTTTCACAGGATACATCTCGTACGACTACGTCCGCTCGCTTGTAAAAATTGGTGACAGCTCAGCCGACGACCTCCATCACCCGGAGCTCGAGTTCATGCTTCCAGAACACTTGATAGTTTTCGACCACTTCTCAAAACTGACCCATTACTGTTCCGTGATCTCGCTGCTGGACGGCGACTTCGACCGGGAATATGAACGGGCCAGGACGGGCGTGCGGCAGCTTTCCAAAATAACCGGCGAGAAACCATTGCCCATAACATCTAAAATTTCGTCGAGTTCAAACATGAGCCCGGCGGAATTTGGATCCATCGTCGACCGCGCCAAACGGTACATCGAGGCTGGAGATGTAATCCAGGCCGTCCTGTCGAGGAGAATAGAGCTCAGCCCATCTCCACCAGTTGACAGGTTTTACACAAACCTTCGGCGGATCAATCCCTCCCCATACATGTTTTTCCTAGACTTTCCCGAACGCAGCGTGATCGGGTCCAGCCCGGAAATCCTTGTCAAGGTGGAGGGGCGAAAGGTCGAGACCCGCCCGATAGCCGGCACAAGGAGGCGCGGCAGGACCCCGGCCGACGAGAAGAGGATGGAGCGGGAGCTGCTCGCCAACGAGAAGGAGAGGGCCGAGCACCTGATGCTGGTGGATCTCGGGAGGAACGACATCGGGCGCGTGTCCGACCTCGGCTCGGTGAAAGTGAACGAGTTCATGAAGGTTGAAAAGTACAGCCACGTACAGCATCTTGTGTCTAATGTTGTCGGGCGGCTTCAGGACGGCATGGACGCCTTCGATGCCCTCAAGGCGACTTTCCCCGCTGGCACCGTCACCGGGGCACCGAAGGTGAGGGCGATGGAAATCATCGAGGAGCTCGAGCCGACGCGCCGGGGAATATACGCCGGGGCAGTGGGCTCCTTCAGCTGCACGGGCGACGCTGACCTGGCGATAACCATCAGAACCCTAGTGGCCGAGCGGAAGAAGGGTTACATCCAAGTGGGCGCCGGGATAGTGGCCGATTCGGACCCGCGGAAGGAGCACTACGAGACCGAAAACAAGGCGAGGGCTCTGCTCGCCGCGGCAGGTGTCTGAATGAGAGTGGTTGTAATAGACAATGTCGACAGCTTTGTGTACAACCTCGTTCACTACGTGGGCGAGCTTGGCGCGGAACCAGTCGTCTTCATGAACAGAGCCTCTGTCCGGGAAATCGCGCGAGCAAAGCCTGACAGGATAATCATCTCACCGGGGCCAAAAACCCCCATGGATGCGGGAGTGTCCGTGGATGTGATAAAAAAACTCGGGAAGAAGGTGCCGATACTTGGGGTCTGCCTCGGACACCAGGCGCTGGGTTACGCCTTCGGAGGCAGGATTGTTTCCGCGAAGAGGCTTGTGCACGGAAAGATTTCGAGGATAAGGCACGACAGGAGCCCGCTCTTCAAGGGCGTCCCCAACCCCTTCGAGGCCACCCGCTACCATTCGCTGGCTGTGGAAAAAAAGACCGTGCCGGAAGTGCTTCGGGTGACGGCTGTGACGGACGACAAGGACGAAGAAATCATGGGGCTGCAGCACGTGAAGTACCCGCTCTTCGGCGTTCAGTTCCACCCGGAGTCCATCCTCACCCATCACGGAAAAAAGATATTGAAAAATTTCCTAGATTTTGAGGTGGAAAAATGAACCATGTGCAAGATGCCCTGAAAAAACTGGTCGAATGGCGGGAGCTGACCGGTGCCGAGGCCGCGGACGCCATGAGGTGCCTGATGGCCGGCGAAGCCACCCAGGCCCAGATAGGCGCTTTCCTCACGGCGCTGAAAATGAAGGGCGAGACTGTTACCGAGATAACCGCCTTCGCGCGAACAATGCGCGAGTTCGCGGCCAACATACGCCCTAAAGTGGACGGCAATCTCGTGGATACCTGCGGGACGGGAGGAGACTTGGTGAAGACCTTCAACGTGAGCACGGCCGCCATGTTTGTCGCTGCTGGGGCGGGAGTGCCGATCGCCAAACACGGAAACAGGTCCGTGACCAGCAAGGCTGGGAGCGCAGATGTTATCGAAGCGCTGGGCGCAAAAGTGGACCTTCCTCCAGAAGACGTCCAAAGGTGTATCGAGAAAATAGGGATCGGGTTCATGTTTGCCCCAAAGTTCCACGAAGCGATGAAATACGCCGCGCCCGTCAGGCGGGAGATGGGGGTCCGCACAGTCTTCAACATACTCGGCCCACTTACAAACCCGGCCGGGGCCCAAGCCCAAGTCCTAGGGGTTTATGACGCTGGCCTCACGGAGAATCTCGCCAACGTCCTGAGGAATCTGGGGTCCAAAAGAGCGATGGTCGTCCACGGCCTAGACGGGTTGGATGAAATCTCGACCATCGGCAAAACCCAAATCTCCGAGCTGAAAGACGAAGAGGTGAGAACCTACACTGTGGCTCCAGAAGACTTTGGCATCACTAGAACAAACGCGGACGAAATCGCGGGAAAAGACGCCGTTGAAAACGCCAAGATGCTGCTGAAGGTGCTGCGTGGAGAGCATGGGGCCCGCAGGGGGATTGTCTTGCTCAACGCCGCCGCGGCAATTGTCGTCGGCGGAAAGGCGGGCGACCTGAGAGAGGGGATGACGGCCGCCGCCAACGCCATAGACGCTGGGCGGGCCTTTGAAAAGGTTGTCAAGCTAATTGAAGCGACCGGCGGGGATGTCGGAAAACTGAGGGAGCTGGAGGCGAGCCTCTGAGTGTTCTGCAGAGCATACTCAAAGACGTGCGGGAGGACGTGAGACTCAGTGAGAAGACAAAGCCTGTGGCGGAAATGAATGTGGAGAAGTTCCAGAAGCGCAGCATCGCTGAGTCTATCCAAAACGCCGATGGCATCCCAGTCATTGCGGAGATAAAGAGGGCCTCGCCGTCCGCCGGGAACCTGAAGCCCAACGCCGACATCGTGCTGGTTGCCGAGCAAATGGTACGGGGAGGCGCGGTGGCGCTCTCAGTCCTGACTGAGCAAAAACACTTCAAGGGAGACCCAAATTTTCTCACCCTGCTCAGGGAAACGACAAGAGTGCCGCTCCTCCGGAAGGACTTCATCGTGAGTGACTACCAAATATACGAGGCGGCTGACTTGGGGGCGGACGCTGTCCTGTTGATCGCCAAAGTGCTCGGCAAAGACCTCTGGAAGCTCATGGTTGTGGCGGAAGACATCGGGCTGGAGTGCCTAGTAGAGGTGGAAAACGAGGACGAGGTTGAACTCGCGGAGTCGGTCGGCGCCAGCTTCATCGGGATAAACAACCGCGACCTCGACACCCTGGAGGTGGACCTTGGAAGGACAGAAAGGCTCGCCCCACTCATCTCTGACAGCACCACCCTCGTGAGCGAGAGCGGCATGAACTCGCCAGCAGACGTCAGAAAAGCCATTGATGCTGGAGCGGACGCAGTGCTCGTGGGCACGGCCATAATGCGCTCAAACGATATAGAAAAAGCCGTGAGGTTCCTAGTTAATGCGGGGTGAACATGTGCTGAAGGTAAAAATCTGCGGGTTCATGAGGCCGGGGGATGTGGAGATAGCCAGCAAACTAGGCGCGGACATGGTCGGGACCATCCTCGTCCCGAAGTCTCCGCGCAGCGTGTCCATCGCCCACGCAAAGGAAATTCTGGCCGCCGCCGGTAAGGGAGTCGCAAAAGTGGCGGTCGTCATGCCGAAGGATCTGGAAGAAATCAAGAAAATGGCGGGAGAGATCAAGCCGGACTACCTCCAGCTGCACCTGACATTCCCCGCGAGGGACCTCCGGGTATTGAAGGGGCGCCTAAACACGAAGATGATAGTGGTGGTACCGATACCGCAGAAAATCGAGAACAGGTGGGAAATCATCAACATGGCAAAAGAAGCGGAGGAGGCGGCAGACATTATCCTTCTAGACACGAAGGGAGTCCATGGCGGTGGCACTGGAAAGACTCACGACTGGAGCTTGAGCCGGGAAATATGCGCCAGCCTGAAAAAGCCAGTAATGCTTGCGGGCGGCCTTACCCCTCTGAACGTCCGGGAGGCCGTGAGGACCGTGCGGCCATATGCGGTGGACGTAGCAACGGGGGTTGAACAAGGCCTGGGGATAAAGAGTCCAGAACTCATGCAGGAGTTCATCCAGGAAGCAAGGGGGGCCGCGGGTGCGTGACGGAAAGTTTGGAAGGTTCGGCGGGAGGTACGTCAGCGAGGTACTGATGCATGCCCTCCTCGAGCTAGAAGAGGCGTTCGACAGGCTTTACCAGGACCAGGATTTCCAGGAGACGCTTAACCACCTTCTCGTGGACTACGGGGGAAGACCCACGCCGCTGTACCATGCCAAGAACCTCAGCGAACTCGTCGGGTGCCGGGTCTACCTGAAGCGTGAGGACCTGCTTCAGGGCGGTTCCCACAAGCTGAACAACTCGCTCGGCCAGGGGCTGCTTGCCAGGGAAATGGGAAAAACCCGCATGATAACCGAGACCGCGGCGGGACAGCACGGCATCTCGGCCGCAATGGCCGCGAATGTGTTTGGTCTTGAACTCGAGGTCTTCATGGGAGTCAAAGACATAGAAAGGCAGGCCAGCAACGTCAAAAGGATGCAGCTCCTCGGGGCCAAGGTCACGCCTATCAAGACTGGCGCCGGGGTACTGAAAGACGCAGTCTCCGACACCCTCAGGGAGTGGGCAACCTGCTCAGGGAACACTCATTACCTTATGGGGTCCACCGTAGGGCCACATCCCTTCCCTGAGATAGTCGCGACTTTCCAGAGCGTGATAGGGCGCGAGATAATGGCGCAAATACTCGAAAAAGAGGCGAGGCTCCCCGACGCCATTGTCGCCTGCGGGAGCGGGGGCAGCAACGCCATTGGAGCTTTTCGGCCTTTCCTAGATGAGGAGAGCGTCAGGCTTTATTTTGTTGAGGGGGGCGGGGAGAGCCTTGACGCCGACAACAGCGCCGCTGCATTTGTCCTCGGCAGACCGGGGGTGCTACACGGCGCGGTGATGCAGCTGATGCAGGACGAGCACGGGCAGGTCAAGCCTTCAAAGACCAGGGCAGCTGGGCTGAACTACCCTGGAAGGGGGCCGGAGATATCCCACCTTTGCGAAACCGGCAGGGTCAAGGCCGGGTATGCCTTCGACAGAGATGTTTTCGACGCCGTGAAGATCATGTGCAAAACCGAGGGTCTGCTCCCGGCGCTTGAGACCGCCCACGCCATCGCCTACCTGCTCAACAGCAGGGAGGAGTTTGACCATGATGAGATTGTCATCATCAACTACTCGGGAAGGGGCGACAAGGACCTAGAGACGATAGCGAGGCATTTCTATGGAGATTGAGAAAAAGTTCCGCGAGCTTGAAGAAAAACGGGAGGGAGTTTACATGCCCCACATCTACTATGGAGACCCGAGCGAGGAGTTTTCTTTGGAGCTGATAGAGACCCTCCTCAAGAATGGAGCGGACATGCTAGAGTTCGGCATACCCTTCTCAGACCCGATAGCCGACGGCCCCACGTTCATATCTGCCTGCGACAGGTCCCTGAAAAACGGGATGACTCCTCAGAAGTGCCTTGAAGGCGTGGCGAAGCTCAGGAACATGGGGGTCAAAGCCCCGCTCATCCTGACCACATACTACAACATCCTCTACTCCGCGGGGGTGGAGAATTTCCTGAATGTAGCGGCTGAAGTCGGGGTCCAGGGGCTGATAATCCCCGACCTGCCTGTTGAAGAGTCTGCGGAACTCCTTGCAGCTGCAGAACCGCTCGGCCTCAATGTCATCTTTCAGGTGGCGCCGACGACCAGCGACGGGAGGTTGATGGAAATCATCGGCGCCGCTTCTGGCTTTCTTTACGTGGTCAACGTCAAGGGGGTGACCGGGGCGAGGGAAAGCGTCCTCCAGTCTACTTTTGAGTTGCTCAAGCGGGTAAGGAGGCAGACCGACCTGCCTCTGATGGCTGGTTTCGGAGTCTCAAGGGCTGAGCACGCTCTTTCCATGGTCTCGGGAGGGGCCGACGGCGTCATAACGGGGAGCGCGATAGCCAAGATTTACGAGAAAAACTTGGAATCACCTGAAGAGACCCTGCCTGAAATAGCGAAATTTGCGGCTGAGATAAAACAGGCCTGTGTTGAAGGTTTTAGGGCACGCGAAATTCGCGAACCCAAGGTTTCAAAACGAATAATTTAATGTTGCTCCATCCTCTCGAGCGCCTCGCGCCCGCTCATCCCTTTTTTGACCCCGAGTGCTTTGGCGCCTGAAGTCGTCTCAGCTATTTCCGCATTCAGCACATCATCAAACGTCTTGACGCCCCTGACGATCGCAGCCGCCTGCCCCAGCCTTTCAGCCGTCTCCAAGTTCAAGTAGCCGCACATCACATAACCCTTCTCCGCCGCTATGAGTACAAGGGGGGCGCCCTTTAGCTCAACCTTGACGCCCAAAGCCTTCCCGCGGCCAATTTTGATCTCTTTAGTTTCGACCATTTGCGCCGCCTCAAGGAGCCGCAAGCGCAGCCTTTACACCACTGACTATGAGGGCAATCGCCAGCGAAGCTAGAAGTAGCCCGGTCACACGGGAAATTGTTTCAATCCAGTAACCCCCCAAAACATTCCTGATGCGGCCGGAGAACCAAAGTACAACCCAGCTGGCCGTTAGGGAAATCACGGCCGCAATAGTCGTCACAAGATGGCCGTAAGTCTGGACAAATATCATCGTCGTCACTATCACTCCTGGTCCCGTGAGTAGCGGGCATCCCAGCAGGGCTATGGCGGGGGAGTACCTGTGCTTGCCCAAGAAAATGCCAAGAACCAGCTCTATTCCAAGAATCGTCAGGACTATTCCTCCGGCAATTTTCAGTGAGTTAAAATCAATCAAAAAAACCTGCAAGATAAACTGTCCAAACAAAAGGAAAGCAAACAGCACGGCGGCGGCCATTCCTATCGCCTGTGTTGCGGCGGAAACCCTTTGCTTGGGGTTCATCCCCTTCGTGACCGAGATGAAAACCGGTATGCTGGCAAACGGCCCCATAATCACGAACAGCGAAAGGGCGGAGCTGAGTATTTCCCCAAGCATGTGAACACTATTGCACTTCTGGTGCTAAAAAATGTTGTGCAATCTGTTCTTCGGAATTCTTAAAAACATACGAAGAGATTGGTACCATATGAAAACACTGATACTGAGGCTAAAACCGCTGGACATGGAAACCGGGCGAAACATAGCCGTGATGCACGAGGACGATGCTGAATTTCTAGGCCACATGGCGGGAGACAGAATCAAAGTAGCAACCCCAAATGTCACCGTAACGTTGATAGCGAACACTACCAGACGCATGGTCCAGAAAGGAGAGCTGGGGGCTTTTGTGGAGGCAACGAGGGCGCTTGGACTTGAAGATGGAGAAGACGTGGAAATATCGCTTGCCTCTCGCCCGCAGTCGGCCGTCGCAATCAAGAGAAAAATGGCTGGCGAGGCCCTATCTAGAGAAGAAATAGGAAACATAATCCGAGATATAGTTTTAGACAACCTCACCGCCACAGAGCTGGCTGCTTTTGTAGTCAGCCAGCAAATCCGCGGCATGACGATGGATGAAGTAAAGGATCTCACAATGCACATGGTCGAGACTGGTGAAAAGCTGGAGCTGAACGTGTCCCCGGTGCTTGATGTCCACAGCATAGGAGGAGTCCCAGGCAACAAGTATGCTCTAGTTGCTGTTCCCATAGTCGCCGCCGCGGGTTTGACAATCCCTAAAACAAGCAGCAGGGCGATAACAAGCGCCGCCGGCACGGCTGATGTGATGGAAGTTCTTGCAAACGTCAACCTAGGCATGGATGAAATCAAAAAAATTGCGACAAGAGTGGGGGGCGTCCTCGCCTGGGGCGGGGCCGTGAAGCTGGCTCCGGCTGACGACATCATCATTAAAGCTGAGCGGATGCTCGGGATAGACCCGAAACCGCAGCTGCTGGCAAGCGTCATGGCGAAAAAGATGGCAGTCGGCGCCGACCATGTTTTGATAGACATCCCGGCCGGGCCGGGGGCAAAAGTAGAAAAGCTGGAAGACGCTCGCATCCTCTCCCACGACTTCATAGAGCTCGGCCACAAGCTTGGCATTCTTGTGGACGCCGCCGTCACCTACGGGGGCCAACCTGTGGGGTACTCAATCGGGCCAGCCCTCGAAGCAAAAGAGGCCCTAGAGACCCTGATGGGTAACGGGCCGGGTAGCCTGATTGAAAAATCGACGAGCCTCGCAGGAGTGATGCTGGAGCTCGGCGGCGCTGCCCCGCCTGGCCTGGGAAGGCAGATGGCCGCGGAGATACTGAAGTCCGGGAAAGCCTACCAGAAAATGCGCGAGATAATAGCTGCCCAGGGCGGGGACCCGGATGTAAAAGTGGACGACCTACCCATTGGCGATAAAAAAGAAGTTGTGACGGCCCCCATCTCGGGATACATCACCAGAATCCACAACCAAAAAATGAATGAGATAGCAAGGGCGGCCGGAGCGCCATATGATAAGGGCGCCGGCATCAAGCTGGTTTTGAAAACAGGCCGAAAAGTCGAAAAGGGAGAGCCCCTCATGGAGATATACGCTGAGCACGAAGGAAAGTTAGAAGAAGCTATAGTGACAGTAAAGAAGAACTCTCCGATAAAAATAGAGGGGATGCTGCTGGAAAAGATCAGCCACAGACCCCACATAGAATTAGATTGATTTGCTGTAAACTCAGTCTTCGCCGGCTTCTTCGCCCGCCCCACCGGGACCGCTGGGCATCGAGGGACCCTTCTTTGTGGAAGTTATGACATCATCTATCCTGAGAATCATTATGGCGGCTTCGCTCGCGGATTTTATCGCCTGGGTCTTGACGCGGAGCGGCTCAACCACATCTAGTTTTGACATGTCAGATATTTTCCCCTCATAAACATTCACCCCATAGTTCTTTCCCTCTGCCTTCTCGTGCTTGGCCCTCAGATCAACTAATACGTCCACGCTGTCCTGCCCCGCATTTTCGGCGAGTGTCTTTGGTATAGCCTCGATGGCGCTAGCAAACGCGTTCACGGCAAGGGCCTCTCTTCCCCCAACTGTCTCGGCATATCTACGCATCTCCTTCGCGAGCTCTATTTCAGGCGCGCCGCCGCCCACGACAACTTTCCCGTCCTCCACCGCGGCAGCGACGACGCAGAGAGCATCGTGCATGGCACGCTCGACTTCGTCCACCACATGCTCGCTCCCCCCTCTGATGAGCATCCCCACGGATCTCGGATTCTTGCAATCCCTGACAAATGTCATTTTATCGTCACCTATCTTGATTTCCTCCACGAGCCCAGCGCTACCAAGGTCCGCGGTTGTCAGGTCCTCAAGGTTCATTACAATTTTACCGCCTGCGGCGCGGGCAAGCTTCTCCATGTCCGACTTTTTCGCCCTCCTGACCGCGTAGGCTCCCGCCTTTGACAAGTAATGTTGGGCAAGATCATCTATCCCCTTCTGACATATCACAACGTTGGCCCCGATTGCCACCAACTGGTCCACCATCTTCTTTAGGATGTTCTCCTCTTCATCGAGGAATGCCCTGAGCTGGTCTGGACTGGTAACCCTTATTTCAGCGTCCGTCTCCGTCTTCTTTATTTCAAGGGCCGCGTCAAGAAGTGCTATTTTCGCATTTTTCACCCTCTTTGGCATGCCGGGATGAACTCGCTCCTTGTCCAGTATCACTCCCTGGATGAGCTGAGTGTCATCTGTGCTCCCGCCCGCTTTCTTTTCCACCCCGATGTAGTCTATGTCAACCTTGTAACCGCCGTCAACCTTGTCAGCTATCTGTTTCACTGCCTTGACGGCCAAGCTGGACAGCAGCTCCCTGCCGCTCTCCGCCTTTTTTCCCGTCATGGCAGTCATGGCTATCTTTTTGAGGGTGACTTCATCATCTATCCCAACTGGCACAGCTATTTTCTCCAAAACATCCTGCGCTTTTTCAGCTGCCAACCTGTAGCCTGCGGCAATCACAGTTGAGTGGATCCCTTGGTCAAGCAGCTTCTCTGCCTCATGCAGGAGCTCTCCGGAAATCACAACTGCGGTCGTGGTGCCGTCGCCCACCAGCTCGTCCTGTGTTTTGGCCACTTCCACAAGCATCTTTGCGGCCGGGTGTTCCACTTCCATCTCCTTGAGTATCGTGACGCCGTCATTTGTGATTACAACATCCCCGAGGGTGTCGACTAGCATCTTGTCCATCCCGCGGGGGCCAAGAGTCGTGCGGACAGCCTCAGCTATCACGCGCCCAGCCAGTATGTTCATCCGCTGGGCGTCTCGCCCTATCATCCTACGTGTCCCCTCCTGCAGCACCAAAACCGGTTTTCCACCAAGTGAAGCGCTCACGTCAATCCTTTTTATTTGAGCGAATTGAGCGGATTTAAACTTTTCGGATTACGGTTAAATAAAATTTGGGGCCCTGTGGGGCGACCAAAAAACTCTTTTTACGCCCTTACACGTTATTATTTGGGGATTTATTGGCGAAAAAAGCCAGAAAGAAAGCCAAGGCAAAAGCTGCTGGGATGGACTTTTTTGGCGGTGGAGGTGGGTTGCTAGCGGATGTCTTCAGCGGGGCTCCTGCCACGGAACAAAAAGTCCCGACTGGAGAGGCGAAGGGACCAGCTGTGGAAAAGGGACCCCTGACAATTGCCGCCATGGAGACGGCCAAGCCAGCCGCACCCCATGTAGAAAAAGGGCCCGTCACCGGAAAAGTCATCGACAAATACGGAAATGTGGAAATAATATCAGTTGAAACGGAACCTACTCCATACTACAAAACCGCACTCCCGGAACTTGGCGCCAAGGAAATCGCGCTTCTTGAAAAGGTGAAAGACACGGCCATTGAGGAAGTGAGGATAGACCCGGAAAAACTGAGCGACGCTGCTGAGCGCAACAGGATTTTCACTCAGGCTGTTTTCAAAATTCTGGAGCGGGAGAGCAGGGCTATGCGCCTGCCCCCGGGCCGCATGAGGCAGCTTGGAGAGCTTGCCGTGCGCGACATGATAGGGTTCGGCCTTCTGGATCCTCTGTTGGCAGACGACAGGCTCGAAGACATAATGGTTACTGCCGTTGGAAAGCCAGTCTATGTTTATCACAGGAAGCACGGGATGTGCCACACGAACATCATCTTCAACAATGAAGACTCGATAAAGTACTTGATAGATAAGATGGCGAGGGTCGTGGGGAGAAGGATAGACCAGCAGACGCCGCTTCTGGACGCCCGCCTGCCTGACGGGAGTAGGGTCAACGCCACGATACCGCCAGTTTCTCTGGATGGCCCGACCATTTCCATAAGAAAGTTCAGGAAGGATCCCCTTTCTGTGATAGACATAATAAACTTCAACACCCTCTCCACAGATTTGGCGGCGTTTCTATGGTTCGCAGTGGACGGTCTGGGGTCCAAGCCCGCCAACCTGCTTCTCTCAGGGGGAACCGGCTGCGGGAAGACGACCATGCTCAACGCCGCAACCAACTTCGTTCCTGGAAGCGAACGCATAATCTCGATAGAGGACACTGCCGAGCTGCAGCTACCGCACAAGCACTGGGTGAGGATGGAGACGCGCCCGCCGAACGTGGAAGGCAAGGGAGAAATCACCATGGATGATTTGGTCAAAAATGCCCTCAGGATGCGTCCGGACAGAATGGTTGTCGGAGAGGTCAGGGGGCCGGAGGCGAGGACGATGTTCACTGCGATGAACACTGGCCATGATGGCTGCATGGGCACCGTCCATGCCAACAGCGCTGCCGAGACAGTCACCCGCTTGACGGAAGCGCCGATGTCCGTCCCGGCAATCATGATTCCTGCCTTGGACCTGATCGTGATGCAGCAGAGGCTGTACCACCGCCAGAAAGGGCAGATCAGGCGCGTGACAGAGGTGGCAGAGGTTTCGGGAATAGAAGGCGGACAGCCACAGTTGAGCCGCATCTTCAAGTGGAACGCTAAGGTTGACAAGCTTGAATCGACCGGAGTGCCCAGCAGGCTGAAGAGGACAATCGGGGATTACGCCGGCATCAGCGGCCACGATGTTGAAATGGAGATAAACAAGCGGGGGGCGGTCCTGGAGTGGATGAAGGAGCGGGGCATAAGAAACGTCTTTGAAGTCGGGAAAATTATCCAGGACTACTACCGGGACCCTGAATCAATCATGAAAAGGGTGAAGACAGAGCGGGGCAAGAGTTCTTAGTGGTCTCATGCCGAAAAAAAAGAAAAAATTTAACTTGCTGGGCGCTTTTAGCAGAATAGGCGGAGGGGTTGTAAAAACTGGAGAGGCTGCCAAAAAAATAGGGACCTCCGTCAAGGCAAAAGGGCCTGAAAAGGGGGACGAAGTATCAAGAAGGCTGGCTGAAATAAAGCGCCTCGAGACTCTGAGGGAGGAGGAGCTCAAGGAGGAGAGAAAACTCAGGGAGGAAGAGGCCTGGGAAGGGAGGGCAGAACTCAAGGTGCCGCTGTCGGAGCGCCTTTCGGAAATTTTTTACGGCCTTTTAAAAAGCCCTTCCCAGAAGTTAGTCGGGTCGCTGAAGGGTATAGGAACAGACCTTTACAGAGCAAACTTGAACATCAGCCTTGAAAAATACGCCGCGTTGGTGTTGGGCATTAGCGTGATTGTTGCAATATTTGCTGTAGTATTTATGATCCTCCTTCGGATGCCGTTAATCTTAATCCCAATAGGCGGATTTCTGGGCTTCGGCGGTACATTCTTCTTTGCAAAGTCGTATCCGAAGCGCAGGGCAAAATCGCGAACGACCGCTGTGAACAGGCTGATACCATACGCGATGAGGCACATGGCCACACAGCTTTCTTCAGGGATTGGCCTTCCGGAAACAATGACCTCAGTGAGCAGGGCGGGGTACGGCGCCCTCTCTGAAGAGTTCGGTAGAGCAATCCAGGATATGAACACTGGCATGAGCCTTGAGGAGGCCCTCACTGCCATGGACGAGAGATTAAACTCCGAGCCGCTCAGGCGCGCTCTGCGGCAAATCCAGCGCACACTGAGGACTGGTGGCGACCTGTCCCGAACCCTGAATGTCCTGGCAGATGAAACTGCATTGGAAATGCGCATGAAACTCCGGGACTACGTGCAGTCACTCAACATGTTCACGATGATTTACATGTTCATTTCCGCCGTCATTCCAGCTATGTTCATGGTGGTGATAATGATAGCTGGCAGGTCTGGAAGTGGGGGCGGTGGGATCAGCCCTCAGGCGGCCGGGGTCCTGTATCTTATCATGCTGCCGTTCTTGATGGTTTATTTCCTGATGATGATGAAGAGGTTCGAGCCGAGGTTATGAGCTATGGACATTTTATCCAGCATGGCAAAGCTCGCGAAGCGCATCTTCCCTGAGAAGTTTTTGATGGAGCTGGACCGAAGGCTGGCTTCCACAAAAATAGCTCTGGCGGCGGAAGAGTACATAGGCCTGAGCCTGCTCGTGACTGTTATCCTTGGAATAGTCGTGGGGGTGCTCGGTGCAATCCTGACGCTGCCTCTGCCGTCTTTCCTTCTTGTCCCGCTTGTAGTCATCGTGACTTTTCCAACCCTAGTTCTTTATCTACCTCGCTTCCTTGCCCAACGGAGGGCTGACGAGCTGGAGAGGGTGCTGCCGGATGCTCTCCGACAGATGTCAAGCACCTTGAGGGCCGGGGTGAGCATTGACGCTGCCCTTGAAGACATCTCAAAATCTAGATACGGCGAGCTGTCAAAAGAGTTTGAGCGCGTCGTGAGCGAGGTAAAGCGTGGGAGGACCCTGGAAAGCGCTTTGCTTGCGATGGCTAGGAGATCCCACTCGGCACTGTACGACAGAGCGTTCAAACTGATAGTGGAGGGCATCGAGCGCGGAGCGGCCTTGGCCAATGTGCTCGAAGCGGTCGCTGGCGATGCAAAGGAGGTTCACGCCATCCAGCGCGAAAGGAGAACAATGACAACCCAGCAGGTCATGTTCCTCTTCGCCGTGGCCCTTTTCGCTGCCCCGTTCATAATCGGGCTGACCGTCGGGGTTGGTGGAATAAAGGCGGGAAGTGGAGCGGCAAGCAGCGGCGGGTTGCCTCCCGAGATGAACACAATCGCCATGATATACGTCATCATTCAAGCTTTCGTCTGCGGGCTGGCGGTCGGCATTATCAAGTTCGGCAGGATGTCAAAGGGATTTGGGTACTCGCTGGCGTTCGTCATCGCATCTTATATTGTCTTCTCTTTCGCCCAAACGATTGTCGGAAGTATGGCACCGGCTGGCGCCTAGCGCTTGATCCCGAGATCTTCCAAATCCTTGTAGATTGTGTCGCGGGAAACTCCGAACGTTTTTGCAACCTGCACGAGGTTGATTGTTCTGGGGTCGTTCCCTAAAAACTGGAGCACAGCGGCCAAACGCTCCCGCCGCTCGTCCAATCCAACCTTGTCCATTTTTTTAGGCATCCTCTCATTCACCGCGAGGATCAGCGTGGCATAAATGCGTTTGGGCAGCGGAGGTGTAATGAACCTCTGGTAAAACCCAACTATTTCGCCATGAAGTTTCGCCAGCCGCACGTTTATTTTGTCTTGAGCGCGGCGAAGGGCCCTTTGAACATTTCCTCCGGGCTCGTTCGCCCAGATGATGTACTTTCTGCCAACGTCGCTTTCGTCCACTGCTACAGTCAATCGCACTGTCGCCCCGGATATGCCGAAGTCTATGTTTGCGTCCATCCTTGCTATTCTTCCTGGGGTATTTGCCAGCACCCCATTGATATCGTTGGCGGCCCACGCAAGGGCATTTTGCACGCTTAGCCCGTGCCTGATACTGCTCAATACCCTCAATTTTACCGTAATAACAGCGGGGCATGCGGGATTTAAGCCTGTCTACAAAAATGTCGACTTTTACCCAGAGTTGTGGAGACACATTTATAACCTTGGGGGGGCGTGTTGTTGTGGAGGGATTAAATGAAATGTAAGAAGGGACAAGGCGCTACCGAATACCTGTTGATGTTGGCTGCAGTGCTCGTGATCGTGGCCATAGCAGTTTACTATGTGACCAGTGCGGGCGCAGGCCCAACTCTGAGCTTTACTGCCGAAAACAGCGGTGCAAACGTTATAGTTACATTCTCGGCCGGAACCACATCATACACGCCCAGCTGGGAGTGGGCTATTGAGACTGGCGGCACGATAGGCAGCTATTCTACCACCACTACGGATATCGCTGCGGGCACCTCTGTTACAGTAGCTGCAACCGCGGACGCCGGTGATGTCTTCTGGATAAGGATTGGTAGCTCCACCTACAAGCAAACCATAACGAACGCGACATAAGGAACCAGACGTGAAAACCGTTAGTGCAGGCCCGGCGGCTTCAAATGCCCTGTTCGGGTGTAGCCGGAATCTCTTTTTTTATTTTTACATTAACTTGGCAGGAATAATATCCCCAATTTAGAAAATCCGAAAAGTTAATACGTGGCGGATGAAATAGCACAGACAAGAGGCAATTCAGTCTATCTAACAGAAGGAGAATAGTCACATGAGAATGTTGAAAAAGGGGCAGGGCACTACTGAGTACCTGTTGATAGTAGCGGCTGTGCTAACTATTGTGGTTATAGGGGTTTACTATCTGTCTAGTACAAGCAGTGGACCAACCCTCAGTTTCACCGCTGAAAACGTCGCTGACACTGTCGTGCTCACGTTCACGTCTGGAACCAGCACAGTAACAAGTGATTGGGAATATGTGATAGTAGAAGCGGGACAAACGATGTCAATGTCATCTTGGACCACTAACTCCACAGACATCTTGGCCGGCTCGACCATTTCAGTATCCGCCCCAACAGCTGATACAGGTGACATTTTCAGGATCAGAATCGGCACTATAATTTTCAATCAAAACATAATTTAAACCGTTGAAGCGAAATGATTTTATCCCCCTGCACTTAGCTTGTTTGGAAGATCATGGAACAACGTTCACAGGGCGCCACGGAGTACTTGTTACTGCTCTCCGCGGTTTTGCTGGTTGTGGCTGGCATCGTTGCTACCATCGCTTTATCCGCACAAGGCCTTGGCTCCAGTGTAAACAATGATATCGACAATGTTGTGGATAACATAGTCGTTCCAGGTTTAGCCGGCGTGATCATGTGGTGGCGATAAGACCATAACATTAGATTTTTCTGTGGGATGGAGATATCGTGACAAACCCGGAACTCATCTTGGTTGCGATAGCACTCGGGGGCACCTGCGTCGCCATCTACACGGACCTGAAAGAGCGCATAATACCAAATCGTATGACATTTCCGCTCATCGCTTTCGGAATTTTTTCATGGTTGATTGTTGGGATATTCAGAGGGGATCTCTGGACGGCGACCTCGGGGGCGCTGGGCGCGGCATTGTCTTTTGCAATTGGGTATGCAATGTGGCTGACCGGAGGTTGGGCCGGTGGGGACGTCAAACTCTTCACAGCATACGGGGCCCTGCTGCCATTTTACAGGCCCCCATCACAAATTCCTCCTTACCCGTTCCCAATAACCATCCTGTTCAACTCGGTCATATCAATCATCCCGGCAATGCTAGTTTACGCCGCAGTTCAACGGGCCAGGGGGCAGGGCATCCTTTATGAAAGAGTGAAAATCACGGAGCTAAAGGAAGGGATGATCCCTGCCGAGCTGATTTACGAAAAGGGTGGAAAAATAATCCGGGGTGTATCAAGGCTCGGGCTAAAGCCACGGGGCATTCGCGTGCTCGCCGACCCCAACAGGGCGGCAGGGTTCACCCGCCAACAGGCCGGGGCCCTGAAACGGCTGGTCCGGAACAAAAGGCTAGAAAACACGATAAAGCTCAAGCGGGGGATGCCATACGCGCCTGCACTTGGCGCCGGGATTTTCATTGGTGTATTCTACGGAGACATTTACCTGAAAATACTCTCTGCAGTCACTGGCACTGCATAGTCATTTCCGTGGGTCGGCGGCTTTCCCAATAACGGCGCGGACTTTGGATCCCCTCAATCCCAGCAGAGGGCGCTCGACGCTCAACTTCACCCTGTCGCCTTTCTTTACCTTCACAAAGCTCTCTGCCGTGTAAAGCCCCGCCTTGACGTTGCTACATATGTCGTAGCTCACTCTGACCACTGCCCGCTTGCCCATTACATCGTCGACAGTCCCATAGGTGAAGTTCCTGCCGTACTTGAACCTAAAAACACTGTAAAGCCCTATCACCATGCCGAGCATTCCCAACACCGCGACCGATGACAGATAAACGGATTCTGGGGAAAAACTGGAAGTGAGATTGAACGCCGGCATTAAAACCCGCGCAACGATTATGAATATCCACACTATCGCGAGGCACATGATGACAAAACTCCTGTAAGCGGAGTAGTCCTGTTTAAAGGCTTGTCTGAACTGAACGAACGCTAGATGGAGGAGATACGCGCTGAAGGCGAGCATCAAGGATAAAGGTATTACTGACTCTACTGGGAAAAAAATTGAATAAACAACGGCTACCAAAACCAAGATGACAAACGCTAGCTGCATTTTGAACATTGCATACTCTGGCCAGCCCGCATGGCGCCGCTCGAAATAGCCCTGAAAGATTTTGGGAATCTGGGGCTTTTTAGGCACGGTTTTTCTCTTCAGCCTTGCGGCTTTTACTTTCAGCTTTTTGGGCAGCTTGTTTGCCCCCAAGACAGCGTCGCCGACCTTGCGGAAGAAGTCGGTTGTTTTGGAACTTTTGCCTGTCATTTTAACACCTACTGATTAGCTAATGGCACCGTTGCAGAGTACCGAGCTGCTCCGCCCGGATCCATGACCTGAAGTGGAACATGCAGTTCTATCGCGTTTTCAACTGTTACCGAACCGGCAGGGGTGCTGCCAGTGCTTCTTACATCAGAGTAGATGACTGTGTCTGAACCATCCGGGCGCCTGTAATAAACAACCGCATTATAACCGCCCTCATAACCCAAGAAAGTTACTCTGATGTCGCCCCCGATTTTCTCCACCTGCAGACGGGGCTCGTTGTAATCATAGTCCACAGGAGGATCAGTTACTTCATCTTTGTCTTCAAAGTTGTACTCCCACACTTCTGAAGCAACCTTTGTGATACGACAATATCTGGTGCCCGCAAAGTGGTCCACACCATTGTTGTTAACGTGGATCCATATTGGGTATACTACAATTCCTGGCAGATTAACAATTAACCCCGTGTTGACCTGAAAGTTGTCGGCAAGTGAAGTTAGTGTCTCGCTGTTGATGGGCAGTCCCCGGTTGTCCATTTGTCTTATCATTCGCACGAGGTCGTATCCTGTGTAGAAAACTTTATCTGAGACGGCCTGAATCGACGCGCCTTCACCTCCCGTTTCCACCATATTCAGGAAAGATGCCGCAAGCAACATCGCTGGCAACACCAGAAGCAACGCGACCCCGCTCAGCACAAACCCGCGTTGTTCTTGTTTCAAACTCATGGAGCCGACCCCCGCCAAATGTTTAAAATGAAGGATTTGTACTCCCAAACAGAACGTGCATATTTTAAATCGCCATTTGTAGCGTCATAATAGCTTATGTAAGGGTACCCTCTTGCAACAAGCGCGAGCGAGGAGTACCGGCCTACGTCGTCAGTTGCATCAACAGTCACTCTCCTCCAAGAGCTTCCGTTGAACCACGCGTACTTGAGGTTGCCGCCGCCTGAATCGTAATAGCTTATGTGGGGGTTGTTGTTTGTATCGAGATCAAGCGAGGTATACGAGCCCACGATGCCATCCGAATCAACAGTCTGGATGCTCCAGGCGCTGCCGGTCCATCTGGCGTACTTGAGATCGTCCGCCGTGTCGTCGTAATAGCTTATGCAAGGCTGCTGATTATCGTTCAATTCTATTGAAGAGTACTTGCCAACATCGTTTGCCGAAGGATCAACAGTCTGAATGTCCCAAGCGCTGCCCGTCCAGCGCGCGTACTTGAGGTCCGCATTTGTACTATCGTAGTAACTTATGTGTGGGTTCCAGTTTTCGTCCAATGCTATAGAAGTATACTGGCCAACGTTGTTTGTCGAATCTACAGTCTCAGTACTCCAAGCCGCCCCGGTCCATCTTGCATACTTGAGGTCGCCGTTCGTGGCGTAGTAATAGCTTATGCGGGCGTAGCCATTGTTGTCCAACGCTATGGAGGTGTACTGCCCCACACTGCCACTAGTGTCAACATTCTCCAGCGTCCAGTTGTTGCCGTTCCAGAAGGCGCGCCTCAGATCATCGGAAGAATCGTTGAAATAACTTACGTGGGCGTAGCCGCGGTTGTCCAGCGCCAGAGAACTGTAGTTTCCGATGTCGTTGGTTGATTGAATGACAAAAATTGCCCAGTCAAAACCAGTCCAACGCGTATAATTCAGATTATCGTCTCCATTCAAAGTATTGTAACGGGAATAGCTGATGTGCGGGGCGCCGCTCTGATCCAATGCTATGGAGGTGTACTGCCCAGCCTGAATTGTTGCAGTGCCATTATCAATAGTATATGAGCTCCAGCTGGTTCCATCCCAGTATGTCGCCATTCTAACGCCGGTGGTGACCCCTTCCGCAGCTGCGAACGCAGAGCTCCAGCCTGAGGCGCTGGTGGGGTATACTGTCAACAAATTGTCCAGATTGTCCCCAAACACGAACCTGAACTGAACATCCGCCGGCAAAATCTTCCGAAGCCACGTGCGCACGGTATTTTCCGCACTTGCATTTTCCCCGTATTCCACATCCCTCGCGACATTGTCGAGCGCTCCCAACTCGTCAAGAACTCTGATGGCATCATTTGCATAGCGCTCCAGCCGAAGCAAACCATGCTGTTCGTAAACAAGGTTGGGGCCAGCCACCCGCGCCACGCCAGTCATGACAATCATTACGACCAGTATCGCGAAAGCTGCGTCGAGGCTAAAGACAAACCCATTCTGATCTCTGTGAAAACTCATGCGCCTACCTCCACATTTTCACCTCAAGTATGGCTGGCAACGGTTGCAGGAACTGAGAAGCTTCGTTCCAGTCTGAGCACGACGGTAACGTGACTACATAGATTCTGGCAATCCAACCTGGTCCAGAAGTGAAGTTAAAGCCCAAGAAGTTAGTACCTACAAAAAGCTGGTCTTCAGCTTCAATTTCGCTATCATTTTCTACCCCTCCATGCTGGAAGTGGCCAACAGGCGGTTCGGTCGGGTTCGGGTATATTTTTTGCGGCATGTCAGACTGCACAAATGTATAATCCGCGCTTCCATCTGGACCTTCAGTAACATCTCCATTCTGGGAGTTATCGTTTACCCAAATCTTAAGGTTAGGAGGCGGATTTTGTCCAACGCTCAATCCAACGACGATGATGTAAAAATCAAATGCGTCGAGTTCTCCGGGATATATGTTAAACGGTAGTTCAAAGTCGGATGTTCCTCCTGCCGCTTTAACTATCGGTCCCGTGTCCGCCCTAATGGCCGACCCGTACTTTACTGAAACCAACCGTCTTACGGTGACCACATCAAGAGAATTTTCCGCCCCAGAGTTTTCACCGGGAGACCACCTTGGAAAAGCTCGCCACATCTCGCTATCGTTCTCGTCCAATACTCTGACCTCAAATTTTTCAGTTCCACCAAAGAGCCTTTTTATCGCGCCCACAGCATTAGCGTTCACCGGGGCGCCCCAGTTATCCTTGTTTATCAGCCTTCTGAACTGCCCGAACTTTGTTATTGACACCGTATTTGGGACTGCTCTTCCAGCATTATCCTCTGTTAATCCGATAATCTGTACATCCTCCGCCGCCTTTTCCCAGTTGTCCGGCATGCCCAATGTTTTTAACATCATGTCTGCAGCATCACTCGCTGTGCGTTCAAGAGAATATCTAAGATAATAATCATCCGCAGACCTCCGCGCTTGCTCGAACGCCAGCCCCGAGTAGCTCACCATCAATATGGTCAGCGTCAGGGCAAAGAACATATCCAAGGTGAAAACTTGCCCACGTTCGTTCATTTTGTCACTCTCACAGCGTCCACATTTACAATGTATGAATACAACGCTGTAGTCACGGGGCCATTCTCCGATGTCAGGCGCCCGCCTACCTCATCCCGAATGAACTCCAGAGCGTCCACCTTGATCCTGTACTTCACGATATTTTCTCTAAAATTTTCCCAAGTCATGTTGTCCGGAGGCGCGTTCCTGACAGAGACCGATACCCTTATCGTCGCCGTCCCCGCTTCGAAGCTGACTGAAGCTATGTCAATCGAACTCCCGTAAGATGTATCTATTGCAGCGACAGCGTTCTCCGCACCGTCCCTCACCGCTCTCACAGCGACCACGGTCTCGTTACTGGTTGTCCCCAAGTACAACATCGCCGTGACCGATATCAGCACTCCTGCTATCAAAATCATCATCTCCGGAGCAGCTTGGCCTTTCATGTGTTTTCCACCCTAACTTGGTTTTCAGACCGATATACTCGGATGGTTTTTCTCAGATTATCCCTGCTGAGCGAAAAATTTCTCACGGCGTTGGTTGCTACCACCACCTCAATCGTCCCCCAAGCCGAGTTTTCCACGGATATTTTCCAAGTAGAATTGTCAAACACTATCCTGTACGAGTAGACTCCCACGTTTTCAGGCAAGTTCATACGTATTTCAAAGTTGTCTCCGTTAGGGTAAACAGAGTTTATGACCGCCGCGAACTTTTCCCCGACCATCCTAGCCTCAAGCTTAGCCCCCATCAACTCCGCAGCCTGTTTTCGCACCTCGTAAACGTTCAGGAAAGATGTCGAAATCAGCATCATCAGCGTCAGTGCAAACATCGCGTCAATCGAGAAAAATCCTGAGTTTTCCGTCCTCATCCATTCATCTCCCGAGCGGCTGGATATAGATGTAAACCTTGTTGTCAGCGGTATATCTGCTGTCTATGTTTTCTAGTTTGCTCTCCGACCACTCAACAATAACTAAGTATGTGCCAGACCCGATGTCAGCGGACCTATAGTTATCTATTTCATAGTGCACGTTGTCTACCAAAGTCCTCGTTCCACCCGACGTGCTCACTAATATCTTGACCATGTTGTCCGAGTTGTCCAGCCGCAGGATCCAATCCGTGTCGATTTGTACGCTTACGCTCTTGACCGCCCCGGGACCGTTTGAGTAAACTGCGTCTATTGCTCCCGCTACGGCGTCGACGGCTTGTCTGGCTTGGGCCAAGTATAAAGTGTCTTTAGCGGCTGCGCTTGCTGGCTCCGTCATCTGTGCCACAGTGACCGAGGCAATCAGCAGGAGCGCGGTCGAAAAGACCAGCAAATATTCTACCGCCGTCTGCCCTCTCATTCAATCACTCCCCAGCACCACGTCCGTTATTCTTATCAGCCTTTGGGAGGGCGACGTTACCGCGCCGGTGGTGTACCTGACCTCCACCAGCCCCGGCGTGACTATCACGCTGACCGTTATGCCGCCTTGCGTTTGGTTCAATATGAAAGGCGGCGCGGAACTGTAATCGTCTATTTTACTTGACCCAAACTCAAAATCTATCTTGATATTGTCACTATCGTTGTCGACGCCAACATCGAGCTTGTACCCAAACAAGGTCGTTTCAAAATCGCTGTCGTGATCTATAGAGTCGCTCCAAAGCAACGCGCCCGCAGCAGAAACTGCACCATAGACATACTCCAGAGTGACCCTGTGATGCACCCGATGATTGGTATCAAGGTTCAGGTTCCAGTCCTCAACCGTGACGGCGTTTTCTGTTATCCAGTTATCGCCTCTGTTATCGCCGTTTTCATACCAGCGGCTAGGGAGCAGTGTGTCAACCAAGACTATCGCATCTCGCTTGTTGTCCCATGCGCCGCTCAAATCGTAATCAAACCTGACTTGAGCGTCTATCCGCCCATTCTTTGCGACTATACCAGTGGAGGTGGCTATCCCATCTTCGTCCAAATTTATGTAGAATTTCAACACATTCTTGGGTAGCCAGTATTCGACCGTCTGCTTGGAGCCCGGGCCACTCGCATAAACCATGTTGATGGCGTTCACCATCGTGTTGGCAGCCTCCCGCGCCTCTGAAAGGGCAGACATCTTCTCGGCGTCCGTCCGGGCATTGTCGTAGAGAGGATATGTAACGGTCGCCGCGATGAGCAGCATGCCGACGAACACTATCAGGAACTCTATGCTTAGCTGACCTCTCACCTGAGCACCAATCTATGCGGGGGGCCGGAGTTAATATCATTTTCAGTGGCGCTGATTGTGCCTTAATTTGCCATTTTTTCCCTTTAAGAAGGGGCTCCACCCCAATAGGGGGCGACAAGGGGGTAGAAAATGGAGTTGAAAAAGCTGAAAAAGTTGATTGAAACTTCAGATGCCCGCTCCGCGGTGGAAGCGCTGCTCGAGTGGTGAAGCTGGTCTAACCAATCAGGCGTAAACCACTTCGGCCCCTATCTCTCGAAGGCTGGATGTAAATCTGTAGTAAGAGGT
Source organism: Hadarchaeota archaeon (SeqCode) (assembly GCA_040757795.1). Taxonomy (GTDB): domain Archaea; phylum Hadarchaeota; class Hadarchaeia; order Hadarchaeales; family Hadarchaeaceae; genus DYTO01. Next base: position 29,077 of record JBFLWG010000005.1, read on the forward strand.
CCCTGTGGCTTCAGCGCCCTTCACAACAGTTTTCCCGTCCGCAAACATGCCGGCAACCGCCAGAGCGGCCACAACCATATAGTCTCCATGACTGTCAACCTCGCATCCCTTGAACTTCGCGGGCCCCTCCACTATGAGCCCATCCACCTCTTCCAGCACTTTCCCTCCCATTTTCTTGAGCTCCTGCGAGATTGCTGAAATCCTGTCCGACTTCATTGCCCTGGCTTCGCCGGCGTTGGTTATGACGCTCCTGCCCTCCGCCATCGAGGCGAGGACCGCCATTAACGGCACCAACTCCGGGGCCCAAGACATGTCAAGCTCCGCCCCCTTTAGATGCCCGCCCCACAGCCGCCAGTTTTTGCCCTTTCTCTCCGACTTCACGCCAAATGCCCCCAGTGATTTTATGAACGCTTCATCCCTGGCGGACATGTTATCAACGCTGAACTTCACCTCGCCAGAAACACAACCTGCTAGGATTGCTGGCGCGACCCCAACCACCTCTTTCCTGACTGAGTATCTGAATGGCCTGAAGGGGTGGCGCGGGAAAGTGATTCCTCTTTTTGTCATGACTGGCTTGACGCGGGCCGAAGACAAAACTTCGGCTGCTGGCTCGGCAAAAATCTTCCCGATTTCGCCAAAATGCAGCTCCACTTCCTTTTCGGCGTAGGGTGCGGCGACTGCAAGCGCCGGCAAATGCCGCGCCTCGGCAACTCCGATACTTGCCTTTCCGCCCTTCATGCCGCCGCCCATCACGAGCAAGGGGGGGCTTTCATTGAGCTTTGTGGAGTTTACGTCTGCCCCGAGCCGGCGAAAAACGTTGACGAAGGGCGACATCTGACGGGACCTGAGCTGTCCATCCCCATTCAGCACCGTCGGCTCATTTGAAATGGTGGCCACGGCCGCCAAAAGGGCAAGCCCTGTAGCTGAATTCTTTACGTCAAGGAAACCCTGTACTGGCTTGAGTTCATCGGAGGCCCAGATCGTCCAGCGCTCTTTGGTTCTGTTGGCTGTCGCCCCCAGTTGGTCGACTGCCTTCAGCATCGCATGGGTGTCTCCAACCTTCAGGGGAGATTTTATGACATTTTTTCCCTTGGCCAACAGCGCTACCGCGATAGCCAGTTGGGTGTGGAGCTTTGAAGGCTGCGGCTCCAATTTTCCTAGGGATAGTTGGCCAGGGGTTACAACAAGGTCCAATCTTTTACCCCCACTTTGACCCTCCTTGCATTCCATGCCACGTTTTTGATCATTTGTGCGGGCACAAAATCGTCCTCCGCATTTTTTACTGTGCTTTCATCTGGTATTGCTTTTGGGACTGAAAATGGATGCCCGAAGTCCCTCGGCAGCTTGATTCCCGCCCTTGACGCTATTTCACCAATTTCCTTTTCCTCCATCAGAGCGACCGGCCTGAACACCTGTGTCCTACAGGCAGAGTCGATTAGCCTGATCCCGCCCAAGCCCTGCGACCCCACCTCAGCCAAACCATCCCCAACAACCAAAGATTCGGCCCCAACCCGTTTGGCTAAGAACTCCGCAACTCTCACTACTGCACGCTGAAAAAGATAGAACCTTAAGTACGAAGGCGCCTTTTTCACGCTTTTGAGAACTTCCCCGCAAGGAAGCGCCCAGATTTTTATCCCCGGGTGGAAAAGCAGGAGCTTCTTTGCAACCAAAACTCCGCGCCCACACCCATTTGACTCAAAAGAGGGCACAAAAATATCTGAATCACAGCCTCTTTTCAACATGAGAAATGCTGAAACCAAATCTTTTGGTCTACCGCTGAATACCACCGAGACCTTTCCCTGACTCCCTACCGGCAACCCCCCAGCCCCATCAAGAACATCCGTGAAAACGTATGCGTCAGAACCCCGAATCTCTATGGAAATCTGTTTGTCTGGGGCGGAAAGGTTCACCTTTGCTCCTTTAACTTTTGCCAAAATTTCTGCACCTACCAAGGAGTTGACCTGCTGACTTGTGTAGGGGTGCGACCCCTCGCGAGACGTCCTGACTGCGAAACTTTTGCCACGACCAAGAACTTTCTTCGCCACCCCAACCGCGGTAGCCCGGACGCTTTCAATATCTGAAGATGTCCGCACGGCCACGCTAGCAGATACAACTCCTGGTGTCATAGAAAGAGGTTTCAGAACCTTTTTCCAATCTTCTAGGTCAATGAAGATTCTTCCCCTCACAACCCTCAGACTATGCTTGACTCCATAGAGCTTCTGCCGGATGTTGGAAATCAGCCGACCCTCAAACCACCTGCGCACGGGCTCGCTTTTGAGAGCAATCTCTCCGTAGCGTACTATGACTGTTCGCATTGGACCGTAGTTCTCTACGCCGCAGACTAATTAATGCCTCAGTAGTCTTTAAGCAGCTTGGAGACCTTTTCCCCGGCCCGCTTTATGTCGGCCATGCTTCTGGCCCCCGCACAGACTCCTTTTCCGGAAACAAAGAGAAGAACCACCGCTTTGGGATCCTCCAGCCTGAACACCAGCCCTGGGAAAACTTCCGGTTCATACTCAGTGTTCTCAAAGCTCCGCGCGATGCTGTCCAAGTCGAACTCTCGCTCAAAGTCGAAGGATGAAACTATGTTCTGAACCTGTACCTTCGGTTCCGGCTTTATCTTCGCCCCGGCCGCCTTGAGCTTCTTTGTGAGCCGTTTTATGGCGAGCTTTGCGTCATTCATGCTTTTGGCGCCGACGCAGTTCATCTTTCCAGACGCGAAAATCAGGAAAGATGCTGATGGTTCCTTGGACTTGTAGGCAATCCCTGGGAAAACTTCTGGGTCGTAACGGGCGCCTTCCAGCGACCTCGCGAGCTTCTCCAAATCAAACTCGGTGTTTTCGTACGTGACCGACAACACTATGTTCTGTACCTTAATCTTCACTTCTCCCATCTCACCAGCCCAAAGCTAATTTATTAGGCCTTATAAAAAGGTTAGGTCGGGTCCAAATGCCGGACATCGGAATACACAAAAAAGGGGAGATAAACCTCCCGATGCTGCTTGAAAAAGTGAGAAGAAACCTTCCGGAAACAGTGGGCGCCATAGGCTGCTTCATAGGCGTGGTCCGCGGGCGCTCCTCAAAGGGGGAAAAGGTCAAACTTTTGGACTATGAAAGCTCCGAAGAAGCGCTCAAAAAGCTGAAAGAAATAGCTGAAGAAATAGAGCAGAGAAAAAATATCGAGCGGGTCGCAATCCACCATGTCGTCGACGAGCTAAAACCCGGTGAAGACGCGGTATATGTTGTAATAGCTGGCAAGGGGCGAGAAGATGTTTTCAAGGCCTTGCCAGACGCCATGAACCTCGTGAAAACCAAAGCGCCAATCTGGAAGAAAGAAGTCACGAAAAAGGGGGCACGCTGGGGTCATGAAACGGGCTAGGCCCAGATCAGTCGTCAAAACATCCGCTGGGTCCCTCCTCCTAGGGAAAATGCCAAGGGGCTGCCAGCTCTGCATCAGGGGTACCAAGCTTGTTCTATTCGTCACTGGTCTCTGCAGAAGCGGCTGCTTTTACTGCCCCCTTTCTGAAAAACGTCGCTGGAAGGACATAGTCTATGCAAACGAAAGGCAGGTAAAATCAAGTCGCGAGATAACCGAGGAAGCCACGATGATGGGCGCCCTTGGCACCGGAATAACTGGCGGCGACCCAATCATGCGCTTCAATCGGGCGCTCGGACACATCAGGCTCATGAAGAAGAAGTTCGGCAGAAAACACCACATCCACATGTACTGCTGCACTCCACTCTCCACAGAAAAATTGCGGAAGCTGAAAAAAGTTGGACTGGATGAAATCAGGTTCCACCTCTGGTCTGCCAAGCCAGTCAAGCTGGCGCTGGACGCTGGAATCAATGCGGGAGTGGAGCTGCCTGCCATCCCAGGAGATTACAACAAGCTCGTTTCTTTTCTCAAAGAGTTGGATGAAACGCCAGGTGTTTTCGTCAACCTGAATGAGCTTGAGTTCTCTGACACCAACCTCAAAAGCTTCAAGAAGCGGGGGTTCAGACTCAGGGCCGAGACCTCGATGGCTGTCAAAGGAAGCCAAGAACTGGCCTTAAAGATTCTGAAGTGGGCGGCCACCAACACCCGCCTGAACATCCACTACTGCCCAAGCTCCCTGAAGGACTCGGTGCAACTGAAAAACAGGCTCAAACGCAGGGCCGTCAGGGTGGCGAAACCATACGAGCAGGTGACTGATGAAGGGCTACTCTTCAAGGGAGTCATAACTGGGGTTGCCCCTGGCCGACTGGCGTCACTTCGCCGTAGGCTGATCAAACGCCATGGCATAGACCCGAAGCTTCTTGGTCTGGATATTCAGAAAAAGAGGATAGAACTACACTGGCGCCTTGCACAGGCGCTGTCAAAGGTTGAATCGGCCCTTGACTTTGCTTTGGTTGAAGAGTACCCAACTCACGACAGGCTTGAGACCACCATGATTCCGCTCGCCAAAAGTGTTTAATTATCCAAAGGTGGATTATTTACTGGTTGGATGAAAGTCCTTATTCAAGGCATGGGGGAGGTGCCAATCACCGCGGAGCTGGCAATGACAAAAGAAAAGCCGGACGTCACTTATGTGCTGTGCTCTGATTACCAGTTGACATATGTCCATCCTGACTACAAAAAACCCAACAAAGACGTCATCACAGACGTGGCCAGGAAAAGCAACACGAAACTCGTCTTCAAGCGCTGCGATGTTTTCGACCCAAAAGCAATCAGGGACTGCTTGGCCGACATACTCTACAAAGTGGACCCATCCAAGGATGAGATAATTGTGAACTACACGGGGGGCTCCGCGCCCGTCAGGTTGTTCCTCGGGATGCTTGGCGTCCAGCTGTCCAAGTTTTCCCCAAAAACCAAGATACTCTACGCCATCAGCTACAAGAAGGAAGGGCTGGAGGTAGTCAACAACCACGCAGAGAAACTCAAGGAACTTTTGCCAACTGACATAGACCTGCTATTGGAACTTTTCAAGCCGCCGGCCCATCACAAGTAGGCCTTTGCGAGCTTGGAGTAGTTTAGTGCTTGAACTTTGATGTTTCTGAATTCTCTGTCCGTCAGCGACCTCAGTGGCCTTGCTGGAATCCCAACAACTATTGTCTTCGGCGGGACTTCGGCATCTGCTAGAACGACTGCGCTCAACCCCACCAGCGAGCCCTTTGAAACTCGCGCGTTGTTGAAGACTATCGCTCCCCCGCCAATCACGCACTGGTCCTCAACAATGGCGCCGTGAATCAGGGCGTGGTGCCCGACGACGACATGGTTCCCGACTGTAGTGGATGCATAAGTGAGCTTGCCGTTGTAAACATCTGCAGAGTGTATCACTGCATTGTCCTGTACGCAGGTGTACTTACCTATCCGGATTGACCCGAAATCTCCCCTGAGTACCGCTCCTGGCCAAACGCTGGAGCACTCTTCGAGGACCACGTCGCCAATTACGGTGGCGGCCGGATGAACGAATGCAGTCTTGTGTATCTTTGGTTTCTTGCCCTTGAACTCGTAAATCATGCGCTCTCACCAGCGGCAGCTTTTTTGGAAAACACCAACACTATGTCCCCGACTGCCATGATGCTGCCATAGGGTATGGTGAGCGCCTTCCCTGCCTTGTGGCCAAAAACTAGTCCAACGACCATTCCATCCTTGTCTTCGACCACGGCGTCCTCCACAGTCCCTATGTATTTGGCGCGGTCGCTGTAGACCTTCATCCCTTGTAACTCCATCAGCCTCCTCAACTTTCCACCTGCCAATTTACCCACAGCAGACCTTTTTAGGCTTTCGATATGGCCGGATGCAATCTTTTAAGCATGGAAAACAAATGAAGAATGGTCCACACCGCGGTGTGAACGGCGTCGATCCGAGTTTGGGACCTAGCTAGTCCCGCAATGAGAGGTCGCGTTCTTGGTGTGGATTCATAAATGTGGATCCGAAAAAACCAGGTCACTGGAGAGCTCGGGTCCGAGATAGGTCCGGTACTTCAAAGCCAATTTCTAACTTGCGGCAAAAACTCCGGTTGATTCTGCCGGAGGCCACTGCTATTGGGGTTCGGCTAAGCCATGCGAGTGGTGGGCGCGATCGCAAGGTCGTGGCCCCGCATACGGCTCAGTAACACGTCGTTAACCCACCTTCAGGGCGGGGAAAACCTCGGGAAACTGAGGGTAATCCCAGATAAGGGGCGGAGGCTGGAATGCACTGCCCCTGAAAACCGGTGGGTAAAACCATACGGACCTGAGGACGGGACGGCGGCCTATCAGGTAGTTGGTGGTGTAACGGACCACCAAGCCGACGACGGGTACGGGCGATGGGAGTCGGAGCCTGGAGATGGGGACTGAGACAAGGCCCCAGGCCCTACGGGGC
>JBFLWG010000006.1:0-34996 GCA_040757795.1 Hadarchaeota archaeon (SeqCode)
CATGTTCCCTCGTGTTTCGGCATCGTGAAGGTGAATGTCGTCCCTTTACCTATCCCCTTCGACTCCGCCCAAATCTTCCCGCCGTGGAGGTTCACGATCCCCTTGCATATGCTGAGGCCGAGTCCCGTGCTCTGGTACTCGATCGACTTCTGGATGTCCGGGAACGGCTTGAAGAGCTTGTCGATGTCCTCGGCCGCGATTCCGAGGCCGGTGTCGGAAACCTGAACCTCCACCATCTCACCGTTGTCTCTGGCTTGGAGGGAGATGCTTCCGCCCTGCGGCGTGAACTTGCAGGCGTTGCTCAGGAGGTTCAAGATTACCTGAATCATCCTGTTTTTGTCGAGATTCAGCGGGGGCAGGCCTGGCTGGACCCTGACGTCCAAAATCTGGTTTTTGCTGTCAATCAGGGGCGTGATCTCCTGCACGGCAGCCTCAACAATTTCCTGCAGTTTCAATTTATCGGGAGATATCTGGAAGCGGCCCGACTCGAGCCGCTGCTCGTCCAGCAAGTCGTTCGTCAGGTCGGACAGGCGGTCCACGTTCCGCTCGGCCACCTCCAACATCTCGTCGGCGTCCTTGGACAGCTTGCCGCCGTAGCCCTTTCTGACCATTGATGTGTACCCTTTGATCGAGGCCAGCGGCGTCCTGAGCTCGTGAGTGGCGATGGAGACGAAGCGGGACTTCATCTCGTCGATTTCCTTCAGCCTATTGTACTGCTCCCTCAGCACCTCCTCTGCCTGCTTCAGCTTTGTGATGTCCCTGGACACTGTGAAGAACCCGCTGGGATTGCTTTTCTCGTCCTTTAAAAGGAACGCGGCGATGTTGTACCACCTGTCCCCGCGGCCGAACACCTCTATGGGGGCGGCGCTCCCCTCCTCGATGATTTCCTTGATGAGTTTCGCGTGCTTTTTAGCATCCTCTTTCCTGACGAACGGCATGACCTCCGCGATAGGCTTTCCGATAAGATTTTTGGTGTTGATGTTTCGCCCGGCCAGATGCTTCTGGATGGCGGTGTTTGTCATGGCGATGTTGCCCTTGAGGTCGCAGACGATTATGTTGTCACTCATGACATCGATTAGAGAAGCTTTTTCGGCCAAGGCCTTCTCCCTCTCCTCCTTTGCGCGCTTTATCTCGCTCAGGTCCTTGGCGACGCAGACGATCCCGAGCAGCTCCCCCTTGTCGTCCTTCACCTCCGAGCCGGAGAAGCTGAGCGGTATCTTCCTCCCGTCCCTTGCCCTGTAGACTATCTCGACATCCCTGACATAGCCCTTCTTTATCAGCTCCCGCAGCCCCGTCTCCTCAAAAACAGTGTAAAGGGTGGCGCCAGCCCTCGCCCCCGGCAGTATTTTGCTCACGGGCTGCCCTATGAGGTCGTTCTCTTTGTATCCAAGCAAGTCCAGCGCGGCCCTGTTGACCTGCAGTATCTTTCCGTTCCTGCCAAGCAGGATTAGGGTGTCCACCATTGAAGAAAGGATGTTTTCAGCGGCTGCGGCTGCCGTGAGAACCTGCTTCTGTTTTTCCCGCTTCTCATTTGCCATGGTACCCCATTTGATGTTCCTGCGTTCAATATTAAAATTGCCGAGCGTGGGCATAGAGTTCCAAAATATGTCTTCGGCCGTCACTTCTGGATCAATCTCACAATTTCGTCGTTGATTTCTTTGGGCGGCATTATCGTGTTGACAAGGTAAACGTCAGTCATGTTGAAGAGACCCCTGAAAAACTCCCGGCGAAGTTTCATCTTTCTTTCGTTCTTCACGAGCTGGTGGGGGTTGCAGAAGTCGTGTTTGACTAGGTAGTCCAGCCCCTCTTCAGCGCTCAGCTTTCTGACCACCACTGGGTCATCGTGGTCTCTCTTCAGCATTATCACCTTCCTCATCGTGAGCATCGGGATGACCCCGCCGCCGCCGACTATCCACCTCACGTTGACAATCGCCCTCCCCCTCTGGTCAAAGCGGGCCTTCTCCACGAGCCACTCATATTCATTCCAGACCTTCCCGATGTCAGCCTCAACATAGCAGTTCTTCTCTGAGCCGAACGCCAGCGGCCCCCTCTCGAACAGCCTCGCGAAGAACCAGTCGTCCGTGACCAGCCTCGAGCCGGGGAGCCTGAGCAGCCCCCATGAGTTTGTCGTCTTCCCGGTGCCCGAAGGCGCGATTATCGAGACGCCGACGCCGTTGACATCTATCGCGGCGCCATGGACTGAGTAGACATCATGCTCGTCCTCCAGAATGTCCCCCGCGACCGCGAGCGCGATGCTTTTTATCCAGCCGTAGTACCCGACGTTCGTGAGAAAAGCCGTCTTTGTGTAGGGGTCGTACTTCACGCTCATCTCACCTCCTTTTTCGTTCAGCACAACGAGCCGCCCGTGAGACCTCATGTCGTAGTCGGCCGTGTAGAAGTTGTCCTCCCACCTGTCCTTTACGTCTTCAATCTCGGTGAGCAGCTTGATGCAGCACCCGTAGATGTTCGCCTTGTTGTGGTACAGGAAGCGGTGGAAATTTTTCTCGAACAGCTCCGCCTTTTCTTCAGGAGTAATCAACTCAACCTTGTACCTTTCTTTCATCGCCGACGCCTACCTAGGTTTCGTGTATCCCCACTTGTCAAGTGCCGCCTTCAATTCCTTGCGTGTTTTTGAGTACTCGTCCAAGCTGGTGCCTTCCTTGTATGCCTCAATTGACTGCATGATTGCCCTCGCCCCGGCCTCTATACCCATCGGGTGGCCTTGCGTCCCGCCTCCGGCCTGAATGACAATGTCCAGCGTCCCGTAGATTTCGAACACCTGCGGCAGAAGTCCAGGGTGGAGGCCGCCAGAGGCGACAGGCAGCATGGGCTTTATCGCGCCCCACTTCTGCGGCATCCTGAGGCCGGGTATCTCGTCCACCACCCGCTGGGTTATCATCTCTTTCGTGGCGACTATCTCATCTTTCCCGCCCGCAAGTTTCCCGACGACTGTGCCGATGTGGAGCTGATCAATCCCGATCAGCCTCATCAGCTTGGCCGTGAACAGCATCGACATCCCGTGCTTGGGGTTCCTCGTGAACATCGCATGCATGGCCCTGTGACCGTGGATTGCCATTTTGTAATCATGGGCCAGCTCCGCCGCCGTCTGTACGGCCGTGAATCCGCTGACTACAACATCAATCATGAAGTACCTGAAGCCGTGGCCGTGAACGAGCTTTACGCGTCGCTCGAGCTCTTTCATGTTGGGAGCCGTGACGTTGATGAAGGCGTCCTTGACCTCTCCAGTTTCATTTTCGGCCTTGTCCCTGAACTTGGCGAGAAACGTCACCCGTTCCTCGAACCTGTTGAACTTCTGGTCCGTGAGGTTCTCGTCATCCTTCACACAGTCCATTCCTCCCTTCCAGATGGCGTAGCCAACCTTCTCCGCGTGCTCGGCCGCCGTGTAGCCGATTTTCGGCTTGGGGACGACAGAGGTGACAGGTCCGGATTTTCTCTTGAAGATTTTCTTTATGACATCCCCGCCGTAGACTGGGCCTGTAAAGTTCTTTATGTAGTCCTGGGGCAGCTCGGCGTCGAGGAGCTTCAGGTTTTGCAGCGCCTTCATGCCGAATATGTTGCCGCCGATGCCGCTCATCATCCCCGGGACAGAGCCCTCCTCAAAAATCAAGATAGGGTAAGCGACCTTCACGAGGTTTTTGTCGTACCAGTAGGCGTATGCTTTCACTTTTGGCAGAAGCTTCGGGAGCACGGCTAGGGTGGTCCAGGTGCCGGAGGAGCTCTCGGAGGCAATCCTTCCAATAGCATCTTCGGAAGTTATCCCTCCTGCTGGCTCGTAGTAAAACAGGACCTTTACATCAGTCTTAGATGGTTTGTACTTGTTGTTTATGAATTCGTGGTACCATTCAGTCTTTTTCATCATCCACCAAGTCGACATGTTTTTGCCAATCTAAAAGTCTTGTCGGACGGCCGCAGCAATGTTGAAAATATTTATAGTCCAGCGCAGAAGCCTTCTCGGAGGCAGGGTCATGAAGCTCAGGAGTCGCGAGGTTGTGGAAGGCATCGAGAGCCTTCCCCGTAGGGCCCTTCTGAGGGCAGTGGGGCTGACGGGAGCCGACTTCGGGCGCCCTTTCGTCGCGATTGCAAACTCATACAACAACATCGTGCCGGGCCACATTCACCTCAGGGAGGTAGGGAAGGCGGCGGCGGCCGGAATCAGGGAGGCAGGGGGCACGCCGTTTGAGTTCAACACAATCGGGATCTGCGACGGGCTGTCCATGGGCACGAAGGGGATGTGCTACTCGCTGCCGTCGAGGGAAATAGTCGCGGACAGCGTGGAGGCGATGCTCGAGGCCCACAGGTTCGACGCCGTCGTCTGCGTCTCAAGCTGCGACAAGATTGTGCCGGGCATGATGATGGCGATGGCCCGCGTGGACATTCCGGGAATAATGGTCACGGGCGGCCCGATGATGCCGGGCGAGTACCGAGGGAAGTCGCTGGATGTCATAAGCGCCTTCGAGGCTGTCGGGGCCGTGAAGGCGGGGAAGATGACGGAGCAGGAGGCGCGGATGATCGAGCAGTCGTGCTGCCCCGGCTGCGGCTCTTGTGCGGGGCTTTTCACAGCGAACACAATGGCTTGCCTTGGGGAGGCCCTTGGCATCTCGCTGCCTTGGATGGGGGCGGCCCACGCCACGGACGCCAAGAAGTTCAGGCTCGCCAAGAAGAGCGGCGCCCAGGTGGTCAAGCTCCTCAAGGACGGAATCACGCCGAGGAAGATCATGACAAGGGCGGCTTTCGAGAATGCCGTGGTTGTGGACATGGCGATGGGCGGCTCGACCAACACAGTGCTCCACCTTCCGGCGATAGCTCACGAGGCCGGGCTGAAGCTGAGCCTTGACGTTTTTGACAGGATTGGGAGGAGGGTGCCGAACGTTTGCAACCTGCGTCCTGTTGGGCCGCAATCGATGCTGGACTTTGATAGGGCGGGCGGGGTGCCGGCGCTTATGAAGAGGCTGGGAAAGCACATCAGGGGAACGCCTTTGACAGTCACAGGCCGCACGATGAGGGAGAACTTAAGGATGGTAAAGGAGCCGCCCGCGAACGACGTGATAAGACCTTTGAGCAAGCCGTACCACAGGGACGGCGGGATAGCTATTCTTTACGGGAGCCTTGCACCCGATGGCTCTGTCGTGAAGTACTCGGGCGTCAGCCAGAAGATGCTCCGCCACAGCGGGCCGGCGCGGGTCTTCAACAGCGAGGAGGATGCCATCCGCGCCATCCACGGGAGGAGGATCAGGTCGGGGGACGTGGTGGTCATCAGGCGGGAGGGGCCGAAGGGCGGGCCGGGGATGAGGGAGATGCTTTCACCGACAGCCGCCATAGCTGGCATGGGTCTTTCGGAGTCAGTTTCTCTCGTGACCGACGGACGCTTTTCCGGAGGGACGCGCGGGGCATGCGTCGGGCATGTTTCGCCGGAGGCTGTGGAAGGAGGCCCGCTTGCGGTTGTCAGGGAGGGAGACAAGATGCTGATTGACATCCCACGCAGGAAACTGGACCTGCTCGTCACGCCAGCAGAGCTAAAGCGGAGGCTGGCGGGGTTCAGGGCGCCGGCGACGCGCGCTGGCCACGGGTACTTGGCGGTTTACTCGCGCACGGTGAGCTCCGCGGCGGATGGAGCCGTCAGGAAGCTGCCGCGCTGACTACACACGTGTGTAGTGCCGATTTTTTTGCCTTTATAAACGGCGTTCACTCAAAGCTTCGTCGAGATCATGCACACGTGTGAACACGGTCAAGAGTGGGTTTTGTTTACTTGGGAGTTGCGCCGAAAGGCCCGTGGCAGGCGATGGTTTTATGCGAGGTTCAATGCCTTCCTCGGAGAATTGCCAAGAAAAAACTGGGAAAAAATTGGAGGGTCGGTTTATCTTGTGAAAGAAAAACATACGGGCGAATTTATAAAACTGTTGGAGCGTTTTGAAGGACCAGACATGAAATGGTTCAATTTCAGGGTCAACCTTAGGTAAACACTACACACGTGTGCACTCCTCCAGCGCATGTTTTACTAACTACACACGTGTGCACAATTTGTTCCGCAGTGAGTGGAAATCCTCCTGCGGCGCATAATCTTTTAAATGGGCCGCACAAAACCAATGGGAAATATGGCAATGACTATTTCGGAAAAAATTCTGGCAAGGGCCTCCGGCAAGAAGGAGGTCACCCCAGGAGAAATTGTAGAAGGAAAGGTTGATGCAGCAATGATGCACGACCTGACAGGCCCCCTCACACTGCACTCGATGGAAGAGATGGGAGTGAAGAAGGTCTGGGATCCGCGCAAGATAATCATAACTTTCGACCACCAGGCCCCGGCCAGTTCTCTAGACGCCGCCATGAACCACATCATGCTCAGAAAGTTCGCGGCCGAGCACAAGATACCGCACTTCTACGACATCTTTGAGGGCATCTGCCACGAGGTCATGCCAGAAAAAGGCTTCGCCCTGCCCGGAAGCCTCGTCGTCGGCGCAGACTCCCATACCACCACCTACGGGGCGCTGGGATGCTTCGCCACCGGCGTCGGCTCAACAGACATGGCCGCAGTCATCGCGTCGGGGAAGCTCTGGTTCAGGGTCCCCGAGAGTATGCTCTTCAACGTGGAGGGGAAGCTGAAGTCACCAGTGATGTCGAAGGACCTCATACTGAAAATAATCGGCGACGTCGGGATGGACGGCGCCACATACAGGGCGGTGGAGTTTGCGGGCAGCGGGATTCATGACATTAGTGTTGATGGAAGGCTGACAATGTGCAACATGGGCGTGGAGATGGGGGCCAAGGCCGCGATAGTCGCCGCGGACAGCGCGACGCTCGATTACCTGAAGGGGAGGACGAGTGAGCAGCTGAAGCCCGTCACGAGCGACCCGGGAGCTTCATACGTGGAGTCGCGAGATTACGACGTCAGCAAGCTCGAGCCGCAAGTGTCATGCCCCCACTCGGTCGACAACGTCAAGGCCGTGAGGGAGGTCGCGGGGAAGGAGGTCGATCAGGCTTTCCTCGGCTCATGCACCAACGGGAGGATGGAGGACTTTAGGGCAGCCGCAAAAATTATCAAGGGCAAGAAGATTCCGAAAAGCGTCAGGCTGATTGTCGCCCCGGCGTCGCGCGAGGTCTACACCGCAGCTCTGAAGGAGGGCCTGTTCGAGATTTTTGTCGCAGCTGGCGCTATCGTTGAGTCGCCAAGCTGCGCTGCATGTATGGGTGCCCACGTCGGCGTCATCGGCCCGGGAGAGGTCTGCATCTCGTCTTCAAACAGGAACTTCAAGGGACGGCAGGGCAGCCCTGAGTCAGAGGTCTACCTGGGCTCGCCTGCCACCGTCGCTGCCTCCGCCCTGGAGGGAAAAATAGCCGACCCGAGGGATTTGTGATGTCTAAAGTTTTCATCTACGGGGACAACATAACCACAGACGACATAATCGCGGGTCGCTACCTCGTCAAGCACGAGATAGACTACTGGGGTAAGCACGCGATGGAGAACATCGACCCCGACTTCACGAAAAAAGTTGAGAAGGGCGACGTGATTGTTGGCGGGAAGAACTTCGGCTGCGGCTCAAGCAGGGAGCAGGCCCCGATAGCCCTGAAGGCTGCTGGCGTTTCGGCTGTCGTGGCAGAGTCCTTCGCCAGAATATTTTACAGGAACTCCATCAACCAGGGGCTGCCTGTGCTCGCTTGCCCGGGCATCTCGAAGGAGTTCAAGGCGTCCGACAAAATCAAGGTTAATCTGGAAAAGGGTGAGGTAAAGAATGAAAGGACTGGTAAGGTCTTCAAGACACAGCCCCTCCCAGAATTCATCATGAAAATTTTGATGGCAGGAGGTCTCGCCTCCTACATGAAAAAATCTTCCGGAAAAGTTAGAGACTGATATTTTGCACACAGTTACTTTGATTTCGGGAGATGGTGTCGGGCCGGAGGTCATCGCTGCGGCCAAGCTCTGCATCGAGGCGACCGGCGTTAATATTGTTTGGGAGGAGGCCGAGGCAGGCGCCAAGGTCATGGAAAAGTCTAGCACTCCTCTTCCATCTGAAGTTCTGAAATCTGTGAAGCGGAACAAAGTGGCTCTGAAGGGTCCAATTACGACGCCCGTGGGGTCGGGCTTCAGAAGCGTGAATGTTGCCCTGAGAAAGGAGCTTGACCTCTACGCCTGCGTGAGGCCGTGCAAGTGGTATCCAGGCGTCCGCTCGAAATACACTGATATAAACCTCGTCGTGGTCAGGGAGAACACCGAGGACCTTTACTCGGGGGTGGAGTTCCAAGTGGATGCTCCCGAGACAGAGGACCTGATAAAGTTCGTCCGGGGGAAGGTCGGGGCGAAGGTGAGAGAGGACTCCGGCATCAGCCTGAAGACGATCTCGCGCAAGGCTTCCGAAAGAATAGTGAAGTTCGCCTTCAGGTATGCGGGGATCCACGGCAGGAGGAAGGTCACGGCCGTTCACAAGGCCAACATCCTGAAGTTCTCGGACGGGCTCTTTCTGGAGTCGTCCCGGAAGGTCGCCCAGCAGTTCCCCAATATAGAGTTCGAGGACAGGATAGTCGACAACATGTGTATGCAGCTTGTGCAGAAGCCGCACCTTTACGACATAATAGTCACGCCCAACCTCTACGGCGACATCCTCTCCGACCTCTGTGCGGGACTGGTAGGCGGGCTGGGGGTGGCGCCCAGCGTGAACATCGGTGACGAGTTCGCGGTATTCGAGCCGACGCATGGTTCAGCCCCGAAGTACGCCGGGCTCAACAAGGTCAACCCCACGGCCACGATACTCTCCGGCGCCATGATGTTGGAGCACCTCGGCGAGGACAAGGCTGCGAGGAAAGTTGAGCAGGCGGTTGCGAAGGTCATCCGGGAAGGCAAAAACGTCACCCACGATTTCAAGGAAGACCCCGACGACCCCTCGGCAGTCGGCACCAGAGAGATGGCAGAGGCCGTCGCGAAAGAGATTGAATTACTTTAGGCCGCCGGCAGCAGTATCACGATTGACGGGTACGCCGTGAAAAACAGGAAGACTATCGACGCCGGCACAAGCAAGAATTGCTCCAACCTCCTCGCCCTGTCTATTTCCACATGGCTGATTTTTGAGTTGGGGGAGACATACATCAAAATAGTGGTAATGACAAGCGCAGACCAGGCAATAATTAGTGTGACAGAACCCAACAAAGAGATGCTTTCAGCTATGATTTCCCCAGCAAAAAATTTTCTCGCGAAGTAAAACACGCTGAAAAAGCTTATGGCGACGGCAGTGATGAACCAAAATTTCACCCAGGGCGGGACGTCTTTTGGCTGTTTTTTCTTGAACGCTCTCGCGTGCATGACCCGCAGCGACTGGATCCTGAAGACGACGGTGAACATGAGCGGTCCCGGAAGGCTCCAGCTGGACACAAACATCCCCAGTGAGGCGGGCGAAGTCGGGTAACTTGGGAAGCTCGGCACTATCAGCAGGAAAAATGAAAGAAAGAAACAAAATGCGAGAATTGCTGTCGCCATAGCACCGACAAGGCTAACAAGCCTGAATCTTTCTGCGTTCACCTGCTCACCAAATGCCTAATTTAAGAACGGCGAGATATAAGACTACTGAGAGAGATGAAGCACAAAATTGCATTGTTGCCTGGGGACGGGATAGGCCCGGAAGTGCTGAGAGAAGGTGTCAAGGCGCTGACGGCCGTGGCGGATTCCGTGAAGGGCCTCGGCTTTGATTTCACCAGCTTCCCATACGGCGCCGAGCACTACTTGAAGACAAAGGAGCTCGTGCCGGAGAGCGGGCTGAAGGAGCTTTCCAGGACAGAGGCCATCTACCTCGGTGCTCTCGGTGACCCACGGGTCCAGACTGGGCTGCTGGAGCAGGAGATTTTGCTGAAGCTCAGGTTCTACTTTGACCAGTACATAAACCTCAGGCCGGTGAAGCTCTACCCTGGCGTCCCATGCCCGCTGAAGGGGAAGGGGCCGGAGCACGTAAATTTCTACGTTGTGAGAGAGAACACTGAGGACTTTTACGTTGCGATAGGAGGCAGGGCAGGCAAGGGTACGAAGGCCAAGCACGAGATTATGCGCTCGATCTACAAAGTGAAGTTTGACCTCGACATAGACGTGGACGGCGACGAGCTTGCATACCAGCTGGGCGTTGTGAGCCGGAAGGGGGCTGAGCGGGCGTTCCGTTACGCGTTCGAGCTGGCGGTGAGGAAGGGCAAGAAGCGGGTTACGTCGGTGGACAAGGCCAACGTGCTCAGCCACGTCTACAACCTCTGGCGAGAGGTTTTCCAGAAGGTCGCCGGAGATTACCCCAACATAGAGACGGAGTTCGCGTTCGTCGACGCCATCACAATGTGGTTTGTGAAAAATCCCGAGTGGTACCAAGTCGTCGTGACCCCGAACATGTTCGGCGACATAATCACGGACCTCGGCGCCATGATTCAAGGAGGGATGGGCCTTGCTCCGGGAGGCAACATTAACCCGAAGGGAGTCAGCATGTTCGAGCCCATCCATGGTTCAGCCCCCAAGCATGCGGGGAAGAACGTCGCCAATCCCATTGCTGCGATTCTGGCGGGTCAGATGATGCTGGAGCACCTCGGAGAGCTGAGTGCGGCGGACCTTTTGGAGCGCGCCGTGGTCGAGGTCCTGAAGGAGGGAGAGGTCAGGACTTACGACTTGGGCGGGAAATCAAAGACTTCAGAAGTCGGAGACGCCGTGGCCTCCAAGGTGAAAGAGCTGGCTTAGGTGAGGTCATGCGTCTGGTTGTCGCGGTAACTGGTTCAAGCGGAGTTGTTTACGGCGCGAGGTTTCTCGAGGCTTGCAGGGACGTGGGAATCGAAACAGAGCTGATAGTTTCGAAAGCCGCGGAAATACTGATAAGGCATGAGATGGGGAAGAATGCATCCGCGCTGAAAAAGTTGGCAAAGAAGGTCCATGAGCCAGACGACCTGAGCGCCCCTGTGGCAAGCGGCTCATACAAGACGGACGGGATGGTGGTGATTCCCTGCAGCATGAAAACTTTGGGGGCAATCGCCAACGGCATTGCAGACAACCTGATCACTAGGGCGGCAGATGTCACGCTCAAGCAGGAAAGGAAGCTTGTCATCGTCCCTAGGGAGACCCCGCTGAATCTGATCCATCTTGAGAACATGGCGAAGCTCAGGAGGGCCGGCGCCACCATCCTTCCTGCCATGCCAGCATTCTATCACAAGCCCGAGAATATCTCCGACTTTGTTGACTTCGTTGTCGGGCGGGCCCTCGAGATGTTCGGCGTGGAGCACAGGCTTTACAAGAAGTGGGGCGGCGGAAGATGACTGACCAGCTCAGGGTAGAGTTTGTCCTTTTGGTTGTCATGGCTTTGGATGTAGTGGTGTTCGGCGCGTTTCTCCGCCAGAAATCACCAAGGTATGGAAAGTGGCTGAGAAAGCCTTTTGCAGCGTTCCTGCTTTTGAACACATTTGTGGCTCTTTTTGGGCTTCTCTGGGAGATCAGCTCAAATGAAAGTTTGCTGGCTGTTTTTGACAAGGCAGAGCTGGGCGCGATAGCAATAGCTGCGATGTTTTTTTGCGGAATTTCGGCATGGCTGCACAGGCCGGCTTTCAAAGGCTCCTGGATGCCGGAGTTCAAGCTTGCTGCGAGGGCGAACGCCGTTCTTATCCTCCTGGCGGCGCTGGGTTCCCTGTTCATGGCGGCGGCGGTCCTTTCCCCCTCCGCACAAATTACCGGCAGGCTCCTTGAGTCTGGGCCGCTGGTCTTGTCCATGCTGACGCTTTTTGCGTTATTGGCTGTGGCATATTCCAGCGTCCTCCTGTGGAGATATTCATCGAAGCAGGAAAGGAAGGACATGGGATACACGCGGCTTTTGATGGTTTCATTCGACGCGCTTTTCATGCTGTACTTCCTTGTCACACTTGTCCCAAAAGACTCAATCTGGTACACAGTTGTTCACATAACCACGATACCTCCACTGATGGCCATGCTGTATGTCTTCAGCGTGCCGACTGTGCTTGAGAGAATTAGCCCTTCGATAGAAAAGTCAACCTCGAAGAAGCCAGAGTTTGAGCTTGGCGCCGGGCGGGGATATTTAGTCAAGATCGCCGACAGGGGGGCGGATTTCTTTGTCCACCAGGTAATGCACGGGGTATCCGGTTTGTGGATAACAAAAGCCGACCCGGCAAAAGTGCGCGCGCGCTATGGATTGAAGAAGACGCCCACAATCTGGATGAGCTTCAGGAACGTCGCCGGGGCCTTAAGCCCTCTTAATCTGGACGAGATAGCGCGGAAGATATCCGAGCTGGAGAAAAAGACAAGAGGAGGGGTGATTTTCATCGACTGCCTTGACCTGATAAAAACAGTGAACGGGTTTGACAGTACAATGAAGTTTGTCAAGGGAGTCGGGGCCATAAACAAAGCCAGCGGCTGGGCGCTGTTGTTCGAGGCTGATGCGAACGTGTTCACTCGAGAACAGATGGTTGAAATCGAGAGGGAGCTTGAGGTGGTGGACCTATGACTTTGGAGTTAATAGTGTACCTGCTTGGCGCAATCTTCGGCGCGGCCAATATCGTATTTGCGGCGTACGCCATCAGAAACACCAGGAAACTGAAGGACCCCTTCGGCCATAGGTTGAGGACGTTCGGGGCAATACTTTTTTCGTCCCTGCTAGTCGTCGGCGCCGCGAACGACCTTCTTGGATTCAAACTGGAAACTGCCATGATTTTCCTTTGGATGGCAGGGTTGATGTTTCTTGGCGTAGGGGCGGCGGCGAGATTCTTTGTGCTAAGGGGTGTCCATAAAGCTTCTGTTTCAAAAGTGTTCTCTTTCCGCCACGCGAAGCTGCACTCGGCGGGGATTATTGTTCTTCTTCTGGGCACACCATTTTACCTAATGGATGTCAATGCGGCAGGTTATGATTCGTTGACAGTGGCCGCCTTGGCGAGCTTTGTCGCGGCGTTCACGCTAATGGCAGCGGGAGAGCGCGCTTTGTACAGAGGAATTTGGCGCCTGCCTACACTTGAGAAAAAAGAGCGGAGGCTGCTGAGGAAGGACATCCAGCTTTTGGCCGCGCGATTGGACCTGACGAACATATATCTCTCGAGCCTTGGGGTGGTTTCCGGGGTGAGGCCGCTCGACACCATCTTGTCAAGGAACGCTGAGAGCGAGCCGGCCCTGCTCGACGGTTACAAGCTTACATTTGATGGAAGGCTGAAGTTCGAGCCCCTCATGAAGAATTTGGATAGGATCCACCCGCAGGAGAGGGAGCAGGCGATATTCAGGGCTTTTTCCAAGGCGGACTCGAGCATCTTGGCATCTTACGAGAGGGTGAGCTCCCCCCAGCGGGCGACCGAGTTGGTCATCGACAGCATGAGCGAGGGGGTCAAAAAGCACGGAGAGACGCTTTATGACTATGCCCTGCCAGCAGTCCTTTTCAAGGGAGTGTTCCAGCCCCTCCTGATGAAGTGCAGGAGCGAGACGGTCACTTGGGTCAAGGAAAGGGTCACCACGCTAGTGAGGGTTGGCCCTCCAGCAATGTACGAGGGTGTGCTTGAGCTCCTGTCAGCGGTGGTCGCAGAGAAAAAGCTGAAGACATACAGACAGACCGAGCCGCTCATCTCGGCCCTGAGGGTGTCGCCAGATGGAGTGGTGGACATCTCCGGCCTTTGCCTTGAGCTTTCACCTCTTCCGCCGGAGGAAAGGATAAAACGCGTGGCGGCAGCATTTGCGAATGTCATGAAGGTCGCCTACCCTGAAATAGAGAAGGACCTCGGTCCAAAGCAAGCTAAGGGAATTTTTGAAAAGGCGTCCAAGAGCGTGCTGTCAAGGTTCCCCGAGCTGCACAAGTTGATTCTGGAGGTCCCGAAAGAGGCGCGCCCCAGGCTTCCCAGGAGGAAAAAATAGATGTCTCGCCCGTCAGTGAGGAAGTTTGAATGCCCAAACTGCAACCACTCCGACTACAGGATGTCGGCAAGGGAGGTCGGGGAGACGGCTACCGAGAGGTGCCTGAAGTGCGGCGGTGTGATGAAGGTCGCCGGGGAAGATGTCCCATACTGGCTGTCAGGGCTGCTTGACAGGACATCCAAACACTTTGAGGTTGAGGACTTCATAGCCACTCCAGATAGGGCCGAGCTCGAGGTGTCAGCCGAGGACGAGAAGAAGTCTTTCAAGTCGCTTTTACACTCCCTAGGCAGCTACGGCTACATCCCGGCGATGAGGAGGTTCGGCGGCTCCACCAAGCTTGTTGTTCTCAAGCGCCCGGACCTCAGGCCGCACAGGGTTGGGATAAACGCCATCCTGCTTGTTGTAACATTAATTTCGACCTTCATGGCCGGCTACTACTTCCTCCCCTTCCGGGGAGATGTCGTCTACTCGTTCGCGTTTTCAATTTCGATAATGCTGCTACTGAGCGCCCATGAGCTCGGCCATATAATCGCCGCTAGAGAGAGCGGCGTCGATGTCAGCCTGCCGTACTTCATCCCCGCCCCTAGCTCTCTCGGCACGTTCGGAGCGTTGATCAACGTCAGGGAGCCGATACCTAGCAGAGATGAGCTGGTCAGGATGGGCGCGGCCGGTCCTCTGGTTGGTTTCGCGCTGGCCGTCCCAATAACCCTCGTGGGATTGATGAGGTCTGTGCCCGACGCGTCCGGCATGGGCCTACCTTTCGCCCCGGCAGCTTTCGTCTTGCTCCAGCTGCTTGTCTTCGGGCATGTTCCAGGTGCAATGAGGATAACCCCCCTAGCGCTGGCAGGATGGGTGGCGATGGTTCTGACGATGTTCAACCTGATCCCGGCCGGGCAGCTAGACGGCGGGCACATCTCAAGGGCGCTGATGGGCAGCAGGAGGCATTACGCCGTGACGAGGACAATAGGCTTCGCTTTCCTTCTTTCAGGGATTTTCTATATCGAGTCCCCTCTTTGGATCTGGGGATTCCTTATACTGTTTCTCTTCAGGGGGGAGCACACGGGACCCCTGGATGACGTCTCCAGAATTTCCAGGAGGATGAAAAAGCTGGCGCTGATGTCTTTCATAGTGTTCCTACTATGCCTTCCCGTCCCGATAGTCTGACGGTGTTCACATGAAGGGAAAGTTCATAACAATAGAAGGGATAGACGGCTGCGGCAAAAGCACACAAACCAGGCTGCTCTGCCGGTGGCTGAAGTCGACCGGTCGCAATGCGCTTGTGACAGACGAGCCCACGAATGGAAAAATGGGGAGGATAATAAAGAGCATTCTGAAAGGGAAGCTGAAGGTCCCAATCGAGGTCGAGGCGCTGCTCTTTGCCGCCGACAGGGCGCAGCATGTTTCGGGGCTGATATCCCCTGCCGTCAGGGATGGGTGGGTCGTGATAAACGAGAGGTACATTTATTCCTCGCGGGCATATCAATTGTCGCGCGGCGTTTCCGAAGATTTTTTGGTGAAGATAAACTCTTACGTTCCGAAGCCCGACTTGGCGATTTTGATTGACATTTCGGCGGAGGCGGCGCTGGCTAGGATAAAACCATCGCGCAACCTTGACGAGTTCGAGAAGGACTTGAGGCTGCAGGAGAGCGTGCGTCGAAACTACCTGAGGATGGCGGAGGCTGGCGAGCTGAAGGTCGTGGACGGCGAAAGGTCGAGGGACGAGGTTCAGGCTGAAATAAGGAAGCTTGTCGGCGCCATACTGTAGTTTTCATTTCAAAATTTCGCCAGCCTTAAATACATTCGTGGACAATATTAATACGGTGTTAATATGGTAAAGGCAATAGTCAAAATAGACGAAGAGACGAACAAATTGCTCAACACTCTTAAAGCCCAACACGGCCTTAAAGACAAATCCCAAGCGATAAACCAGATGGCCAAGGAATACCGAGAACTCATTTTGGAATCAGGAATCAGGCCGGATTATGTGATGAGATGGAGAAAGATACAGAAAAAGAGGATATTGAAGGTAGGCACAGTTCAAGATTTTAGAAAAAGATACGGACTGAAATGAGATGTATACTCTTGAAATCAGGGCGCACGTTGACGAGGTATTCAAAAAACTAGCCAAGAAAAATCCCAAGCAAATAGAAGCCGTGACAAAAAAGATTGGAGAAATTTTGAAAAACCCGCACAGATACAAGCCACTTCGTTTTCCATTGGCTGGCGCAAGAAGAATCCATTTTGGCAGCTACGTGCTGTTGTATACCATCGACGAGGCTAGAATGACGGTTGTCCTTGAGGACTACGCTCATCATGACGATGTTTACCGCTGAAGAATTCCGCGAGATGGCCAAGGCTACATGCTAATCTGCGCGGCGAACGGTAGTGTCTTGAAGACCTCGGCAGCGGCCTTCTCCACCTTTTCCCTGAACTCCGCCACGGTGTACACCCTGATTACTTCCACGTAGCCTTTTAGGACGTTTATCAGCTGCGAGTACTGTGAAACGGGCACAAGCTCCTTCTTCCCCGCGTTGTTCACCTTGAAGACCGGCACCTCCATCGGGTCTATGTTTCTTGGGTAGTAGGGAATGGAGTCTATAGACGGGACGTCCACGACCACGCGATCGACATCCAACCCGGCGCTCTCGGCAATCTCCCCCTCCTTCTGCTTTCTGATGGTCTCGTCGCTGAGCAGCCTAGCCACGTACGGGTCTTTGATGTGTACGTTCCTCTCGTAGGCCGCCTTGAGCAGCCGCCTGTTGTCCAGCCTGTCCATCATCTCCTTTGCGAGCTCGGCCGCCTTCTTGTCTTCTCCTTTGTACTTTGCTGGATCGAGCTCCCGCAGCTTCGTGGTGACGTAGGCGTCGTCCATCTTCAGGAACTCGTCGATAGTCTCGAATGTTGTCAGCCCGATCAGCTCGTGGGCGTAGTTCATCCCCTTGCTCAGCAGTATCTCCGCGGCCCTGACCGCCCTGTGGTAGTAGACGGCGAGGAACATCTCGTAGCGGGCAATCATGAAAGCCTCAAGGGCGTACAGCGCCTTCAGGTCTATCGCTATTTCCTCCCCATAGACGCTCATGGCCTGAATCAGCCTGTTGATATCAATGTGCCCGTACTCGACGCCAGTGCAGTAGGCGTCCCTGACGAGGAAGTCCAGCTTGTCGGCGTCAACCTGGCTCGCCGTCACCTGGTGGAGGTAGCGCTTCCCCTTGGCCTCCTTGCCGAAGGTCAGCTCGATAAGCTCGTCCGGGGAAAATCCGATGTCATTCAGGGCGTCGGCGAGCTCGCTCTTCTTCACCACGTCCTTCCCCATCTGCTCGTGATTGATTCCCTTGTGCTTCACCAAAACTTCCTCAAAAGAATGGGAGAACGGGCCGTGCCCGATGTCATGGAGGAGCCCGGCAAGCCTGAGCAGCTGCCACTCCTCGCTGGAAATCTCAATGCTCTGCTTCAATGAATCGGCTATCAGGCCCGAGACGTGCATTGCCCCGATGCCGTGGGAGAATCGGGTGTGGTCGCCGCCGGGGTAGACTATTGAGGCTATCGACAGCTGCTTTATGCCTCGCAACCTCTGGACCGGCCAGCTGTCTATAACGCTCTGCTCGGCTTCCGTCACCCCTATGTAGCCGTGGATTGGATCCCGGATGTATTTCTTGAACATCAAAGTCACTACTCATTCACCCAAATAAAACCCTTGGAGCAGCCCGCCGCTACTTGGGCCAGACCTGCTGTAAGCCGTTCTTCCTCAAGTAGGCGTTGACCTGGCTCCAGCCGGGGTAGCCTGACCATCCCGGCCCCGTGACGCTGAGGGCGGCCGCGGCGTTCGCGAAAGTCGCCGCGGTGATTATGTCTTTGGAGTACATGTAAGCCAGGAGGAATGCGGCGTTGAATACATCCCCCGCGCCGGTTGTGTCGACTACTTCCACTTTGAAAGGCTTGACCTTCGCAAACTTTTTTTCCTGCTTCACAGCTTGCGGCCCCTTGAAGCTCAGCACAGGGACCTTCGGCGGCAGCGCCGGCACGGTCCCCTGCCCCACAATAGACCCTTTTGACCCACGCTTTATTGCAACTATCCTCGGTCCGGCCTCCAGCACTCTGTCCACCAGCGCCCTCTCGCTGACGGTCGGCGCCCTTAGCACCCCCCTGGCCTCGTCAAGGTTGGGCAGGAAGACATCGAAGTTTTTCAGGGCCTCCGCCAGGAATTCCGTCCTCCACCACTTCCCGAAGGGGTCCCAGCCTGTGTCTAACGATGTGAGGCACGCCCCCTGCTTTTTCGCTTTGGCAGCGAGCAAGGAGTAGCTCGGCCTGAGGCTCTCAAGCAGGAAGAATGACGGCATGTGGATGATGTCGTAGTCTAGCCTGTCGACAAGAATGTCAGATTTGGAGAATGTGGCGTTTTCCCCCCTAAAAGTGATGAAAGACCTTTCCTTGCCCTCCACAACTGCGACCGTCACCCCGGTCCTGCCTTCGGATATCATCACGTCGAGGACATCGACGCCGCCCTTTTTCAGTTGCTTCAGCGCGAACTCCCCAAACTCGTCAGCCCCGACTTTTCCTATCAGCTTGCTCTTGACCCCGAGCCTGGCGCAGGCGAGCGCGAAGTTCGCCGCGCACCCGCCGCCGTGGAGCTCGAAATCTTTTGCCACGACCTGCTTTCCCTTAGGCGGGAAGCTGGTCCGTGCTATGATGTCAACATTGATGTCCCCAATCGCCAGAACCATCATTAAAAAACCTACTTTCCGAGGACCTTGTTGTAGCATTCCATGACCAAGTTCAGAACATTAGTCCAGCTGAACTTGTTCACGCTTGTCTTGGCCCCTTCCGAGATCTTCTTCATCTCATCAGGGTTGTCCAGCAGGTAGTTGATCCCCCAGGCAATTGAGTCGGGGTTCGGGTACACCTTTATCCCGTTGACGAAGTTCTCGATGTTCTCCCCGAGGCCGCCAACGTCGCAGGCCACCACCGGCCTCCCGGTCGACCAGGCCTCCAGCAGAACTATCCCAAAAGGCTCGTTCCTGCTCGGGATACAGACCATGTCGGCGGCGTTCAGTAGCTCAACATAGCCCCAGTATGGCACCCATCCAAGGAACTTGGTGTTTTGGGCGACGCCGAACTCCCCGGCCCTCCCCTCAAGCCAGCTCCTCATGCCGCCGTCGCCGGCAAAGATGAACTTGACGTCCCATCTGTGGGAGATCACCTTCGGGATGGCCTCGAGCAGGAGGTCGGGTCCCTTCTGGTAGTCCACCCTCCCGATGTAGAGCACAAGAGGCGCAAGCGGGTGAACACCGTGCCTCTCCTTTATCCTGCCCGGGTCTATCTTCATCTGGTATTTCCTCGGGTCGACGGCGTTTGGGGTGACATCTATCTTTTCGGGGGGGATCTTGTAAAGCCAGTTCAGCTCGTTCTTCATGGCGTGAGAAACTGTCGTGACGCGGTCGGCGATCAGCCCGCCGTACCACTCCTTGCCCGACACCTCCCCGAACTCCCACCAGTCGCCGAACCTGCTCCCGTTCCTCCCATACTCTGTAGAATGATAGGTGATGACGACTGGGCGCTTCTCGTTCACCTTCAGCTCATGGAGGGCGTCGACAATGTGCCAGTCGTGGCCGTGGATGATGTCGAACTTTCCGTGTGTCTTCTCCACCTCCTTGAGGCGGGCGACGAAGCTCATGGACATGTTATGGGAAAAGTGGACCAGGTTCAGCCCGGGGTCGAACTTGCACCTGTGGTAGTGGACCCCATTGACATACTCATACTCAGTCTGGCCGTCTGCCCACCTCGTGATGACGTGGACATCGTGCCCCCTCTTCGAAAGCTCCTCCGCCTGCCTGCTCACGACTATGGAAAGCCCGCCCACCTTGACAGAATGAAGAGACTCCCAGGCCAGCATCGCTATTTTCATGGAATTCCTCCAAGTTCACTCAGCCTTTCGCCTATAATAGTATGTAGTTTCTGTTTTACATCTGCGGCGCTTTTCCCCTCGACTTTCGGGATCCTGTCCGCGAGCACCCCGTCGCCGACAGTGAACCTGATCCATTTTTCGAAGTGCTTGCAGGCCAGGTGGAACAGCACAGACTTGTCGGAGGCCAGCAGGACGGAGTTCTTCAGCTCCTCGAGGCTGTGGGCGGAGAGATTGATGTAGTCGCCGTCCTCGTGGAAGTGGAAGGCCTTGTCCGGCGGCAGGACCCGGAGCAGGCGGGCAGAGACGCCGTCCTTCCCAGGCAGGTTTTCGGCCACCTTCTCCCAAAAGTTAGAAATTATCCTCAAAAACGCCCAGAAGGCGTCGGCGGGCAACTGCTGGCTGAAGTAGCCGTGTACCATCCCGGAAGCCCCCGGCTCTGTGTACATGTAATAAATGTTGTCGCTGGCCTGGAGCATCCTCCACACCTCGAGAAGGTCCCTGTTTCCAGTCCTCTTCACGTACTGCGCAAGGTTTTTCACTGCGCCGTACGCCGTTCTCTGCATGTCGTTCCCCAGCCAGGCGTCGGTGCTTCTCTTCACGTCCGCCCATGAGATCGTGTTGAAGTCATTGACGTCCACCTCTCCCATTGGGCCATACCTGAGAAGCTCCGTCGGGGTCGAGAACTGAAGGTGTTCGTACTTCAGCACTTCCCCGGGAAGCCACCTCAGGAACTCCCTTATCCCCGTCTCCTGCCACTGGTGCTCCCCGAATGTTTCATAGTCCATGAAAAGGTTGATGCACTGCCCCGGTGTGGCCGACAGCCACGAGGCATATTTGTCCGCGGTGAGGGGCCAGCCTGGCCAGTCCCTGTTGGAGAACCTGAAAGCGACGTCGTCGGCGAGCCTGTAGTTCCTCATGAACACCCGCATGTCAGAGCCGCTCGCCTTGTAGACGTAGTTCGGCGACCTCCACTCAAGAATCCTCCTGGCCCCCTCTGTGAAGATTCCCTTGAACCCCAGCCCCTCGACAGTCTTGGCTATGGAGTTGTTGTAGATGAACTCCGTGTTCTCAAAGACCTTCGGGTCCTGCCCGAAGAGTTCCTTAATTTTTTTCCTGTGCATCTGGACCTGCTCAACAAACTCACCCCGCTCTGGAGAGAAAAGGCTGGCCAGGGAGTGGTAGAAAGTCTGACACATGAACTCGGCGCATCCAGTTGCCGCCAGCTTCCTGAAGGATTCAAGGACATCCTGCGCCCACATCTCGCACTGCCTTATCAAAAGCCCAGATAGGCTGAAGGCCACCTTGAATTTCCTCTTTTGCTCTTTGTAGCGTTCGATGCACTCAAGAAGGACCTGGTTTGTGGGCCGGTAGCACTTGTTCGCCACCCGCTCGAAGATTGTCTTGTTCCATGTGTTGTTGAAGTACAGGTCGAGGAGTTCGTCTGGCCCCTTCCCCATCGCAGCCGACTCCAGGAAGTTCCTGTCGAGCCTTAGCGGCTGGTGGACCTCGAATGCCAGGCAGATATCAGTCACTTAACCCCATATTTACTTTCGAAGGGGGGCTTTATCCCTTTTATGTTTTCGGAGTAGCATCTGATGATTTCGCTCACGCTCCAGGCCTGGGAGATGCAACCCCCGGGCAGGTGGGGCCAGTCGCCGTCGAAGATTTCCGAAACTGTTCCGAGTCCGGCTTCTTTCAGGTGGTTTCCGACCAGCTCCCTCAGGAAGCCTTCGGCATTTTTCCTGTCCCCGGTCACCCTGACGGACGCCGTGATGAAAGGACCAATCAGCCAGCTCCAAACTGTGCCCTGGTGGTAGGCCATGTCCCTCTCCCGCTGTCCCCCGCCGTACTTCCCAGTGTATCCAGACTCATCTTTGGCGAGGCTCCTCAGGCCGAACGGGGTCAGCAATTTCTCCTCAACTGCTTTCAGGACCAGCATTGCCTTCTCCCCCTCGAGCACAGGGAAAGGGAGGCTGATTGAGAATATCTGGTTGGGCCGCAGGCGCCCATCCTTGGAGTCGCCATCCACAACATCATAAAGGCAGCCCTTTTCCTCGTTCCAGAATGTCGGGAGGAAGTTCTTCCTCGCCTTGTCAGCCAGCCCCCTCAGCTTGAATGGCTTCCCGATCCTGCCGCCGATGCCCTCCATCGCCCGAAGTGCATTGTACCATAATGCATTGATCTCCACGGCTTTCCCCGACCGAGGGGTAACTCGCTTCCCATCGACGCTGGCGTCCATCCAGGTGGGCCTGTCGCTCCACAGCAGCCCGTCGCCATCTGCCCTGACACCTTTAGTCCTGCCGCGGGCGCAGCCCTCCAGCATCTCCACGGCCGGCGTCCACAGCTCCTTCGCCGTCTTGATGTCGTCAGTATAAGTCAGGTATTTGTGCATCGCGTAGATGAACAGCAGCGAGGCGTCGATGCATTCATATCCGGCGTCCCCGCCCTCGAACCAGTTAGGGATGGCGCCGCCGCTCCTTCTGGCGGCCATGTCAAGGAGAACTTTCCTCGCTTCCTCATGCCTTCCAGTCGCGAGGGCCAAGCCAGGGAGGCTTATCATGGCGTCCCGGCCCCAGCAGCCGAACCAGTGGTAGCCGGCGATGACCCTCCCGTCCGCGAGGAACGAGTCCGCGGCCCTGCTGAGGTGGCTCCCCCAGCCCTCCTGTGGGCCTTTCTTCGCCAGTTCGTCCAGCCTCTGCACCGCCTCGGCCTTCATCCTGTCGAACCTTGCTGGATGTCGGTAGAGCGACAGGAAGCTTTCGCGGCCGCCGTGCCCTCCAGCGGCCAAGATGTTGAACTCTGTGTCGCCGCCGGTGCTCAGCTCAAATCTGCCCGGGCAATACTGGTCTTCCATGGAGTCATAGCCGCGCTCCCTTTCCCTCCTGTAAACAAAATTATTATACCATCTTGACCTTTCGGGAAGGTCTGACGGGCGGAACTCCATCAGGTCGGACCCCATGCAAATTGAAAGCTGTCCGCCTGCCGAGACCTCCACTTTTTTTCCATCCACTTCCTGCTTGAAGTCAATTGCCCCTGCTTTTGTCAGGCTGTGAATACTCCGGAAGTTGACGAGCGGGCTGACGGCTACCTTGATGGTCTTCTTGGTGGGGTTCCACACACGGTAGTTCACGACCACGGCATTGTGCCCGTGCGGCATGAAGATGGTTTTTTTGACCAAGATGTCATGCAGCTTATACAGGAATGTCGGGAGGGGGTCAAGTCTGAACTGCTTGAGGTTGACGTGCCCATCGGGGTGGACGACCCCGGGATACTCGTTTGCCGAGAGGTGGGCCGACGTTCCTCCAGAAAGTGACTCCTCCATCTTTGAGAGAATCAGCTTCCGCCCGAAGGGAGGTTCTTCTGTAGGCGCCACAAGGAGGCCGTGGTATTTTCTAGTGTTTATCCCGAGGACGGTAGATGAAGAGTACCCTCCGAGGCCATTACCAACCAACCATTCTCTGCTCAACTCCGCGCCATAGTTGCCCACTGGATTTAAAGCAAGCTCCAGACAATCACCAGTTCAAATTTTGACAGGTCACATGACTTCGGTTACGCCCGCTATTTCTTGGTATATCCTGATTGTGTCCTGCGCCACTTTGTCTAGGGTGAACTTCTCCAAGACCCTTTTCCTCGCATTCTTTCCCAGCTGTTTCCTGAGGTTCTCGTCCTTCAGGAACTCTATGGCAAACTTCGCGATGTCGTAGGGGTCATCAGGGTTGATATGGGCCCCGCACCTGTCAGGACCGCTCGGCACAATCTGCTCCCTGAAGCCGGATGTTCCCTTTGCCCCGACAATCACAGGTTTGCCCATGCTCATGGCCTCCACACAGACTATCCCGAAAGGCTCGTACTTTGACGGGAAGACGGCCACGTCGCACGCCGCGTAGTAAAGCAGCCGCTCGCTTTCAGGCGCCATCTCAAGTTTGAGTATGACATTTTTCTGTATGCCCAGCTGGGCGATCATGTCTTTTATCATCCCCTCTTCCTCACCCTTGCCAAGAATCACCAGCTTTGCTTTCGGCACCTCCTTTAGTATAATCGGCATTGCCCTCACGAGGGTGTCGACTCCCTTCATCCAGGCGAGGCGCCCCACGAAGAAAATCATCGGGTCATCGCCCACTCCCAGCCTTCGCCTGAACTCTGCTATTTTCTCCGGCTGGTACCTGTTGATGTCGTACTTCTTCTCGTCTACACCATTGTATACCACGCGGATTTTTTTCTCCTCATAGCCAAGGGTGACCAGCTGATCCCGCATGGCGTAGCTAACTGTTATCACGCCGTTGGCGATGTGGGCGCCGAGCCTTTCCAGGCTTTTGATGGTTGGCGACCCTGAGCCGCCGGTCCTTCCTTCCTCGAGTGAGTGCAGGTGGAACACAAACGGTTTTCCTAGGGCCCTCTTGCACATTATACCTGAAATTGACGCTAGCCAGTCGTGCGCCACTATAAGGTCAAAGTCCCTCTTGTTTACCTTGACGAGGAGGTTAACGGCCTTTGTGGAAGAAAGGATGTTGTACATGAAAGTCTCGGCGAAGTAGTTCTGGGCGCCGGTTGGCCACCTCTTCACATCTTCCGGTACAATCAGCGGGAGGAGGTCTATTGCATCCGTCAGGAGTGGCCTGTGCACTTCCACGCCTTCATATAGGTCTGTGGTGATGGCGTCCCCGGGGTTCTTGGCGAAAGCAGTGATGCTGTGCCCCATCCTGGCGAAGCGCCTTGTCATCTCAAGTGCATATGTTCCGAGGCCGCCGACAAAGAATGGCGGGAACTCGTATGGGAAGTAAAGTATCTTCATTTGCCTCAGCTTAACGAGGAGAGGGGAGTAAAAAGAGTTTTTGTTTAGAAGAACTTGCGCAACTCCTTTGCCAGATCCTCTGGTATGGAGTCCGCCACGGGCTCGGCATGTAGCCGCTCCATGAAGCCGGCGTCGTTGGTGTAGAATGAGGCCAAGTTGGGCCGGGAGATTATCCTGGAGTTCAGCCAGAAAAATTCGCTGTTGTCATCGCCGCTGGGCCCTGAGAACATGCTCATGGTGAAGCTCTGCACAAAGAGGGACTGGTAGCCTGACAGGACTGAGGAAAGCCCGGAGGAGAAGTCGCGCAGCATTTTTTCATCCATGGCCGAGAGCGAAGACACACCTTCAACAATGGCTGTTACCTCCTTGTTTCCTCGCGGGGCGAAACTGGAGATCCAATGGGTGCTGCCCTTTTGGGCGATGTACCTCTCCCCCTTTTCACGCTCAACCTTCACGAGGTCCTCCCAGTAATTACTCCCGCTCTGCGAGCGGTACCGCCTGCTTTTTTCAAATATTTCCTGGATGTAGAATGTCGGCGCTGGGTCGGCGATTACCTGCAGGTGGGGGTGGATTATGCTCGCGGCCCCTGGCGGCATGTAGTTCCAGTTGATGTTCCAGTGCTTGATCTCCGGATGCCGCTCTTTCACGAGCTTGAAATACTCAAGGCAGGCCTTGAAGGAATCCTCGAGCAGCCTGGGGGTGAATTGCCCTGGCTCAAGGAAATGGTCGCCTGAAAAGGTAACCACCGCGTGGAACCCTCCGAACGGGAAAAGGTTGGGGAATGCGCAGGCCGTGCCCACCTTTATCCTGTCGGGCATTCCCTCGGCGAACATCGGCGTGGATTTCTCCAGGCTCCCGGGGCAGAAGTGGCATTTGCCCCTGGAACGCTCGACCACGGCTCCAAGCTCTGAGGATGTCGAGGCCTGCATCGGCCGCCTAGCCCTCTGGATGTTTATCCTGCAGCCTCTGCCTGTGAGTGGGTCGACCCTGACCTCGATCAATTGTGTGGCTTCATTGAAACCCTCGACAGGACTCCTGAACTTGGCCTCCTGAGTGTATTTTTCAAACTTTATCATGTCAACCGCCCTCGCATTTTTCTGTCATGCGGACGAGGATTAGCTCCCGCTTGGACGTGTTGTGGATTGAGTGGCGTTCGTTCGGGTTTATCTGGATGATGTCTTTCCCTCTCACTTGGCGCCTCTGGCCCGAAACCTCGATTTCTCCTTCACCCTCCACAAAGAAGCAGACAGATGCGGACGGCGAGTTACTGGTCATCTGCTTTCCAGGATGTATAACAATCGCTGAAAGGTTCATGCAGCTGCCGACGGCCTTCTCGACAACAACGCAGCACTCGCCGCTCTCCAGCAGCTTTCCCTCCTTGAATGCCAGAAGGTAGCTCTTGTGGGCGATGTCGTACCACTCCCCCGGGAATAGGTGGCCCTTCAGCTTCTCCCCCCGCTCGAGAAGGTGCTGGATGAAGAACCCCGGGGCGTCCTGTTTTTTCATCCGGCAGAACTCGTCGAGGATTGGGAAGACCCTCTTTGGCAGGAGGTAGACCCCCATGCTGACGTACTGGCTAAGCGGGGGCTTCACTTTCTCCTTGAACTCCCTGATGTAGAAGCTGTCTTTCGGAGGCGGGTGCCTGTCGCTCCCCTCGAACTTGACGGTCGCCATTTCCTCGGCCCTCATGTCGGGGCGCGCGCCGACGTGGTAGATGCCCACCTGCGGGATGCCTTCGTAGGATTTCACGAAGCCTTCCAGCCCAGACGAGAAGTAGTTGTCCACGCAGATCACAAGGAGGTCCTCGTTTATCCCCCGCTTCTTGATAGCGTAGTTGATGGCTGAGACGGCGCCGAGCTTTTGCTCCTCAGATGTTGCCTTCTCCACAATTACATTTTTGTACTGGCGGAAGAACGGCTCGAACCTCTTGTTTGTGGAGACGAAAGCCTCAAGCCCTATTTTTTCCAGCTTTTTGAGAAGGTGGTTGAGGACGGAGTCGCCCTCCGTGGGCAGCATGGCTTTTGGGAGCTGCTCCCCCAGCGGGCCGAGCCTCTTTGCAAAGCCTCCGGCGAGTATCAGCGCTTTCATCCTTCTCACATATACTCTCGGGTATTTTAATCATCACGAGCAAGATTATCGAGGTTATGGTCCTAGAAAAGCTCGGAGTGGCCCTTCACGGGGCCCTGAGGAAGCTGGCAAGGGCGCCGACGGTCGACCAGGCAGCGCTGAAGGAGTTGGTGAGGGACATCCAGAGGGCATTGCTGCAGGCGGACGTCAACGTGGAGCTGGTGCTGGAACTCACCAAGAAGATCGAGAAGAGGGCGCTCGAGGAGAAGCTGCCTCCAGGGATGGACAGGAGGGCCCACGTCGTCAAGATAGTCTACGAGGAGCTCTCAGAGTTTCTGGGGAAGCCTTCGGAGCTGAATGTTGAGCCCCGGAAGCTCAAGGTCGTCCTGATGGTCGGATTGCAGGGAAGCGGGAAGACCACCACCATCGGGAAGCTCTCGGCCCACTTCAAAAAGAAAGGGTACAAGGTCGGGGTGGTCGCTGCGGACACCTTTAGGCCGGGGGCGCACGAGCAGTTGAGCCAGCTTTCACAACAGGCAGGCGTCGAGTTCTTCGGGGACCAGAAGGCGAAGGACTCTGTGAAGCTCGCAGTGGAGGGTGTCAAGAGGTTCAGGAAGGAGGGCTTCGAGGTCGTGTTTGTGGACAGCGCCGGCAGGCACAGGAAGGAGGAGGACCTGATGGAGGAGATGAGAAAGATGGCGGAGGCCGTGAAGCCGGACGAGGTCATGCTTGTCATCGATGGGACGATAGGGCAGCAGGCTAGGGAGCAGGCTGCAGCGTTCAAGGCCGCCACGGGGATCGGCTCTATTTTCGTGACGAAGCTGGACGGCACGGCAAAGGGGGGTGGGGCCCTTTCGGCAGTGGCCGCGACAGGGGCGCCAATCAAGTTCATCGGCGTCGGCGAGCACATCGAGGACGTCGAGCCTTACGTCCCGCAGCGATTCGTGGCGAGGCTGCTCGGGATGGGGGACATAGAGACTCTGCTGAAGAAGGTCGAGGAGCTGGCCGCTGAAGGCGCTGTGAAGCCTGCGGAGGCCAAAGCCATCATGGCGGGGAAGCTCACGCTGAAGGATGTCTATGACCAGATGGGGGCCATGAGCAAGATGGGGCCGCTCAAGAAGGTCATGCAGATGATTCCGGGCGTCGGGGTCTCCATCCCGGACGAGCAGATGAAGGTGGGGGAAGAGAAGCTGAAGAAGTTCAAGGTCATCATGCAGTCGATGACCAAGAAGGAGATGGAGGACCCGAAGCTGATCAATGCTTCCCGTGTCCGCAGGATCGCCAAAGGCTCGGGAACCAAGGAGTCGGACGTCAAGGAGCTTCTTAAGCAGTATGAGTTCATGCAGAAGTTCGTCAAGGCTTTTGCCAAGGGCAGGATGCCGAAGGCGGGGCCCTGGGGCAAGCTCATGAAGGAGATGTCCAAGCGGGGCCCGGCCGGACCCTAGTCGCCGGCCCTCACCACAGATATGCCGTCTCCCGACCTAAGCTTCCTGAAGTTCTCCAAGCCGTTCTTTATCCTTGCGAATGTTGTCACGGGGCTGTAGGGCTGGGACTTGCCGAAGAAGATGCAGAAGGCGGGGCCGTCGGGCCAGTAGGAGACGTCGCCCGCGGTTGTCTTTGGCGTAGGGTTTTCCTGCGCCATTTTCGCGGGAATATCGAAGTAGACCTCCTCCTTCCAGACCTCGAGCGCCGCCTTTACGGGTAGGACCTTCCAGATGGCGTCGCAAGTCTTCGGGCACTCGCTCTCCAGCATCTCAGCTTCAGTCGAGAAGCCCGCGCAGGTTATTTTCATTTTTCTGGGCATCGTCAAACCAATACCAGTCGTGCCGTTGTTTAAATGTGTCTCGTCAAAACGTGAGGGGAACAAATTGTTTTATATCCTGCGGAAAGAGGCTTTTGTGGTGGATGATGTTCAAAAAAATGGTTTTGTGCGTGACGGAGGCGACGCCGAAGGAAGTTGTCGAGGTCGCGACAAGGCTGTGTTCCAAGCAGACGAAAGTTTATGTGCTGCACGTCGTCCGTCTTTTGACCGAAACCACAAAAAAGGAGGCGACAAAAAGCTTCTCACCTGTGATGGGCGCGTTCAAAAGGGAGGGGCTGAACAGCGAGCTCGCGCTGGTCGAGTCCACAGACGTCAAAAACTCCATAATAAATTTTGCGAAGAAAAATTCATGTGACGTCATCGTGACAGGCACCATTCCAAAATCTGGCTTGGTCGGGTATTTTTCTGAAAATGTTTCCGACTACATCGTCCAGACTGCCCCGTGCACAGTGGTGCTAGTAAGGAAGCCAGGCAAACCAGGATGACGCACGTTTTTTGAGTGGTTCCCTTGGATGGTCTCTCAGTAGTGCCTATGCTATTTTTTGCGGCAACGGTGTTCCTTGTCTTCAAGCAGCCTAAAGTTAGGATTCCGTTCACATCAAAGCGCGTCTGGATTGATTACGGGTGGGCGCCGCTGCTGGCGGTGTTCATACTTCTGGCGACGAGGTTCATAGACTCGAGCACGATTTCCTCAGGAGTGATAGGTGCTGGCAACGTGAGCCCCTACTCGATAATCATACTGATAATGTCGCTGTCCTACATCTGCATCTCCCTCGACTACACAGGGTTTTTTGAGTATGTTTCGCTGAAGGTCGTCGGGGCATCGAAGAACTCCGGAAGGAAACTTTTCATCTACTTCTTCGCGCTCACGGCCTTTCTCACTCTCTTCACAGACAACGACATAGTAATACTGACGATGACTCTGATAATGTTTTACATCAGCATAAATGCCAAGATAAATCCGATACCTTTCCTTTTCGCGCAGTTCTTCGCCGTCAACATCCTTGGCATGGCTCTTTACATAGGGAACCCGGCCAACATAGTTGCCGCCGATGCTTACGGGCTTTCTTTTGCTGAGTTTGCGAAGTGGATGCTGCTGCCTTCGGCTTTTTCGGCTTTGGCGTGTTTAATCCTTCTTTGGGTGGTGTTCAGGCGAAAGATACCGCGCAGGTTCAGGGCGATCAAAGTTGAGCCAGGGTCCTCTCTCAGGGACAAGAGAGGGGCGATATTCGGTTCGGCGGTGCTAGTGCTGGTCATAATTTTCATGAGCCTGCCAACGAGCATGACTGGGGTGCCCATCTGGGGGATTGCCTTGTTCTTCGCCGCCGTCATGGTTTTTCACGATATGGCAAAACACCGGGCCGGCGTCTTCAAGATTTTCGCAAGGCTGCCGTGGAAGGTGGTGCCGTTTTTGATAGGGTTTTTCATAATGATAGAAGCCCTTGTTGCAGCCGGGTGGACCGACCTGTTTGCTTCCCAACTGTCCGGCCTTTCCGGCAGCGTCATAATCACGGTGTTCGGGGTCTGTTTTCTCACCTCCCTTTCAGCCGGTGTGATGAGCAATCACCCGATGACGATTTTCTTTGTCAGGGTTTTCAACAGCCCTTCTTTCGCTGCCACGCAGACCACGAGGCTCGGGGCGACGCTGGGGCTTGTGGTCGGGAGCAACTTCGGGGCCAACCTGACATTGATCGGGGCGCTCGCTGGCATAATGTGGGCTGGAATTCTCCACGATAAGGGGATCCAGATTTCATTCTCCCAGTTTTCCAAGTACGGGCTGCTGATCATGCCGCTGGTGACAATCGTGGCCGGGCTGACTCTGATAGCTGAGATCATGTTGTTTGTTTGAGCATTTCTGTGTATTTTTCGCCTTTATATACCCAGTTCACCCAAAGGCTCGGCGGGAGATATGTGAAGAAAAAAGAAAAAACGGGCGACATTGATGTCCAAAACTCGATCAAGCAATCAAAAGCTGGAGCTAATCCAGAGAAAAAAAGAAAGACCCGACTGAAGATCGGGTGGACTTCCCAGTCAAATCATTCTCTGCACCACATGTTGATAAAGATTTTGGCGCGATGCCGGGGTGCCGGAACTCGGACAACGGGCCTGGCTGAAGACCAGGTGGACTTCAGTCTTCGTGGGTTCAAACCCCACCCCTGGCGCGCCTTTTCATCGGTCAAACGGGCTCGGTTGTCAATGAAATGTTGTTCTAGATTCTTAATAGGATTTCGAATCGATGGAGGGGTGCCAGAGTCAGTCAAAATAGAGCAGGCAAACCCACAGTTTTATTGGGTTAAAACCCCGTCACTGGCGTTCATGCTTCAACAAAAAGGAGGTGTGAAAAGTGAGGTTTGGAGAAGTTTGTGACATCAGCGTGATCGGCGACAGGGAGAACTTTGAGCGGGCTAGGCAGCTTGTGGGCGGCGGAGAGCTCTACCTCCCGTCAGCGACTTACTCCTGGCTTGCGAGAGACAGGCTAATCTCCGTGAGGAGCCGCGCGGTCAGCTACAGCCTGGTGAGCCAGTTCGTGCGCGACGGGCAGCTGCTCGTGGTATACTTGCCCGAGGTGCTGGACGAGCTTTCGAGGAGGCTGCTGTTCGAGGCCGAGCACGAGGTACCCCTAACAGACCTTCGGGCCCTGATGCTGGCGGCCCACCTCAAGGTGCCTTACCTGAGCTTCGGGGAGGAGCCTCTGGAGCAGCTGCAGGAGCACTTTGGGGCGAAAGTTTTTGGGCAGCTCGAGGTTTCGGGAGGCTGGCGAGGGTTCAAAGAGGCGCTGGGAGCCTACAGGGAGCTGGCGGCGGATGTCGGCGCCAAGGTCGGGGAGTGCATCAGCAACGGCGGCTCATTCGATGAAGTTGTGAAAGACTTTGGCGGGGACGGGCAGAAAAGAGGCAACGGCGGGGCAACAAACGGGCTCGAGTTCAGGTGTGTGGCGTGGGATTTGACCCCCATCCTGAAAGAATATCTTGGCGATAGAGTCGTCCAGCCGGAAACTGTCCAGGAGCTTTGCGAGAGGTCGCTGCTGCTGGTCGCGAGCCCCAGGCAATGATCGCGTGGAAAAAATTACATACCATAGCGGAACCAAGGTGTGGTTTTATTTGAACGGGCCCCAGATGTAAACAGATTCTGCACGAGGGATTATCGATGAAAACAAAAATTCTTGTGCCGGCCGCTGTCTTGCTTGCGGTCCTGATAGGCGGCTACGCCTGGCTGAACTTACGCCCGCCCGGGGCAACAATCCCCCCGCCAGGCGAAAATCTGCAGCCCCCGCCAATCGTCACCCCCCCGCCTGCGGTTCCCGCCCCATCGCTCTTCGGGATTGAATTGTCGACTTCTGTCGAGCTTAACCAGCGAATCAACGAGGCAGATTTGCTACGCGCAACCGAGTTGAAGGCCAAATGGGTACGACTATGGGTTGGCTGGAACAAGATTGAGGAGACACAGGGGATTTTAGATTTTTCTTACCTAGACCAACAGGTCACGGCCTTGTCGGACAACGGTTTCGGGATTGTCGCTGTTTTGATGGGCGCCCCACCTCACGCCAGCAGAATTGTAAACCCGCCTACAGATTTTGAATACTTTATCGGCCCGCCAAAATTGTCGGAGTACGAAAACTTCCTGCGGGCGATTGTCTTGAGGTACAAGAGCAGGGTGAAATACTGGGAAATCTGGAACGAACCCAACGATGCCGGGTTTTGGAGACCGGCACCTAACGCGGGGGATTATGCCGAGCTTCTGAAGGTCGCGTACGCAGTTATAAAAGAAACCGATGAAAATGCAAAAGTTCTGATTGGAGCAGTTGGGCCTATTCCAGATGACGGCGACGAAGCAGCGGGTACTGAAAACTACCATCCATACATGGAGTTCATGGAAAACGTGCTGAAAGCATTGGGCGACTCAAAGCCATTCGACATCATCACCCTGCACCCATACAGGATACCAAAGGGTCCTCTGGAAACGAGGAGCATAAAACTGGAGAACGGGCAGAGCAAAAGCGTTACATTCAAGGAGGAGCTGCTCGAGTTCAAACGCCTTTTCGACAAATACGACCAAGGCAACAAAAAATTATGGATCACAGAAATCGGCTGGCTCGCGAACGATTACAGCAGCGACAGAACAGATTTAATTTCAGAAAATAAGCAGGCCGAATTTTTGGGTCAGGTTTACTCCGCGGCCAAAAATGACGGGGATTTGAGCTTCGTTGAGAGCATCTTTTGGTTCAACCTGACGGATTTTGCCGGTCCCGGGACAGACAGGTTCTTCGGCATGGTGTACGAGAACCATTCTCCGAAGCCGGCATTCGGAGTCTACAAGAGCTTGGCCAGCGGAGGTTGAAACGATTCCAGCTCCTTCGATTGGGGCGTGAAAAATACAAGTACCATTTTTGGCAGTTCTGGATCTGCTAAGAATGCGCTCAAAACGCCGGGGAGTATCCGCCGGGCGGGAGGATGGCCAGAAGAAGCGCGCGCCTAAAAAGAAAATAAACGACGCTCAGTTGCCAACCACCTTGAACCCTAGCTTAGAGAAATCGCTGTCCAGAGTGGCGATGTTCTTGATCCCGCGAGCTTTCGCGACTGCCGCAGTGGTGGAGTCTGTGAACGACAAAAAATTGTATCGTTTGAAAACCTCGTACGCCTCCCTGAGCACCGCCCAGTCAATCATTATCACTTCAACCTGTCCGGCCTTGAAGAAGAAGTCGGCGGTATCCGTGGCCGTCTGATGGTTGGTGTGCCTGTTGAGCCAAGTCAGCACTTCGTCCACAATGTAGTCTGTCACCACCGGCCTGCCGTAGACCCCGTTCATTATTTTTTCAAGGACTTTTTCTGACGAATCATGCAATCTGTCTCGCTTTCTCCTCGCAGCGTTCCATATTGAGGAATCGACCAGAATCATAGGTCCACCACGTCATGATCTTTTGCTGCATCTGTGACTGGGCCACCCTCAAACGGTGTGAACCAAATCTTCCAAGCTTCAAAGTCCGCTTTCTTTGCCCGCTTCAGCCGCCCAACCAACTCGTCACGCTTTTCGAACGCCATCTCGAATGCCTCCGAGAGGATCCGGGCCTCCGTGACCGGGAGTTTCTTGTGCTCGCGCAAGTACTTCTTCAAATCCTTCACCTTTTCTGCAACCGAATCTTCGACTTTGACCGACCTCATTTCCATCATTTTCTACTTTCTACTTTCCACTATTTAAGGCTGCTACATGAAAGCCTTGGCGTCGCTGCTTTCCCTGCCGCTCTTCCGCTCGAATTCTCTCGCGGCATCCTCGAAGCAGGCTCCATGGCCGGACTCCCGCGACTTCCTCCGCCGAACCTTGACAAAAATCGGATGGTTCACGGCCTCGCCCACCACCAGTGCCTCTCCCACTGGCAGAGATGAGATCATCCCGGCCACCTCAGAAGTTATGGCTTCGGACGACTGCTTGATGTGCTCCAAGTCGTAGGGATTGGTGACCCTGAGTATGATGTTTGTGTTTGCCTGCGACAGAACTGTTGTTGATAGCCTCACGGGCCTCTGGGATATCAGCATGAGCGAGGAGTAGAACTTCCTTCCCTCTCGGGCGATGGTCTCGATCACAGACCTAGAAATCGCGGAAGCCTTGGAGTCTCCCGAGGGGCAGAACTGGTGCGCCTCCTCCAGGCAGAGCACAAACGGCGGCACCCTGCCCCGCTTGCGTGCGTTGAACAGCCTCCTCGCGGCGTAGGCCACAAGCATCTGCTTCTTGCGGAGGCTGGTCATCCCGCTGAAGTCGACCACTACGACTTTGCCTGGTTCAGCGGTGCTTTCCCATCCCGGCTGGTCGGAGTGGTCAAAGATGCCGAGTGACTGCAGTTCCTGAAGCCACCCCAGTAGGGCCTGCCTGATGTTCTTGTTGATGTCGTCGTCACTTTCAATCCTCGACATGATTTCCTCGAGCCCGAACGGCCCCTTGCCTGAAAGCATCTCAGCCTTCAGCTGCCCAATGACCCGCTGCAGCTCCCTCACCTGCATCCCAGACATCTCCGGCGTGAACTCGAGGAGCTGGTAGGCGCCGAGGTTTGGCACTCCTATCCTCATGTCTTCCCCGTGGACAATTTTCACACGGCTGGGATAGCTTTCGGCAAGCCCAAGATACTCGCCGTGAACATCCATGATGACGATGGCCGGCCGCCCAAGCTCCTTCGGCCGCTCCATCAGCTCTTCCACCACAACAGATGTAAAATGAGATTTTCCTGAACCGGATTTTGCAAGGACGGCCACGTGCTTTCGCAGAAGCCTCGTGAGGTCAATTTTCACAGGCAGCTCGTGATGCTTCAGCTTGCCCAGCTCCACGCCGCCGTTCGGGCTCAACCCCAGGAACTCGTTCAATCCACCCACTTCCGTCTCCAGCACCTTGTGCCCTGGCGAAGGCGGGAATGTGGCCCTCTCCAGCCCGCCGTTTTCCCTGACACCGAGCACCTGCGCTTCGGCTATCAGGTACTCCCACCTGCCGGCAGGGAATATCGCCGTCATCTGCCCGCCCCACCGCTCATACACCCGAAAGGACTCCGCTCTCATGAAGTACCTGTTTGTC
>JBFLWG010000007.1:0-30725 GCA_040757795.1 Hadarchaeota archaeon (SeqCode)
CTGCTATAGCCCGTCGGGCTTCGTCCAGCCGCCCGCCGTCTTTGGAACTGGACACACTTACGCCGGCGTGGACAATAACGCCGACACCAAATACGAATATCTGGCAGCCACGGTCAATCTCAACATAACGACCGCAGGCACATACAAAATTTTTGCCGACCTCTCCAAGCAGGTCGGCGCAAACCCGTGGGACCGCAAGTGGATTGACTGGACCGAGACCAAGGTCAACCTTAGCGCCGGGGTCCAATCGGTCACTCTCCTCTTCCGAGGCGAGCAGATTTACAACGTCCGTGAAAACGCCCCCTACGAAATAAAGGTCTTCCTTTACGGCCCCAACTGGGAGTGGTATGGTGAAAACAAAATAGACGTTGCCGGATTAAACTACAACAACTTCCAGTCCCCCTCGATAGAGTTCTCCGCCCCACACACCACTTCAGCGCTG
The DNA here is from genome assembly GCA_040757795.1 of Hadarchaeota archaeon (SeqCode). Lineage (GTDB taxonomy): Archaea > Hadarchaeota > Hadarchaeia > Hadarchaeales > Hadarchaeaceae > DYTO01. Next base: position 443 of record JBFLWG010000007.1, read on the forward strand.
GACACAGACAACGATGGTTTGTACAACTATATCGTGGAGAATGTCAGGGTGAAGGTCAACAATGCCGGGAAGTACAGAATCGGCGGCATGATATCAAGAATGGCCACTTATGGAGGGCCAGACAGGCCCCTGGTTTTCACAATGACCGAGGTCAATCTGAACACAGGGGACAACCAGATAGTCCAGTTGACATTTGACGCCTCCCGCATCTACAGCTCCAGGGAGAACGGCCCATACTTCGTTGGTATAGGCCTCCTCGACAACAATTTCAACCCCATCACCCGCACCGAAGCGTTTACTCCAGCCTACACCTACAACCAGTTCGAGCAGCCAATCGCGGAGCTGAACCCGCCGCACTCGGACTACGGCATAGACAACAACAGCGCCGACAACGACAACAGGTTTGACTTCTTAGAAATCAAGGTCAGGGTTAGCGTAAGGGAGAACGGCACATACACTTTGGCAGGAGAAATCTGGCATGAAAACTGGAGCACTATGGACAGGCAGCCCATCGACTGGAGGGAAAACAAGGTTTACCTCGCGGCCGGCAGCAGGGAGGTCACGCTGCGCTTCGATGGGTATGGGATTGTTAAGAACAATGTCCAGGGAAAAATGTACGCCGAAATAGTTCTGCTCAACGAGAACAACGCTGTTCTGGACATGACCATCCCGGCTTACCAGACCAACTTCTACTTGTACACCAACTTCAAGCCCACTAAGACAGTCCAGTTCGCGATTGCGGCTAACCTGCCCGTTCCCACGGTGCCTGCCGGGCAGACGGCTTCTGTGGATGTGGATGACAATGACATGAACAACGTCATGAAGTTGGACATAACAGCGAGGGACAACCTGAGCGGCGCGAAGCTCGGCGTTACTGAGCACGATAACAAGCCTCCGGGAGCGCCGTCTCCATCTGGCTCATCGCTCGGATACCTCGACATCACGATGATTGGTTCTGAAAACATCCGGACGGCCACGATTTACTTCAAGGTCAAGAAGACGGTTGTCGCTGCCCTCAACCTTGACCCGGACAACTTGGGCCTGATGCATTACAACGAGAACATGGGCATGTGGGAAACGTTAGAAACCATCCTGGAGAATGAGGACAACGAGTATTATTATTACTACGCCATCACTCCGGGCTTCTCGTGGTTTGTAATCATAGGAACTGTACAGCAAGAGCAGCAAGGGCAGCAACAGCAGCAGCAACAACAACCGCAGCAACAGCAGGTATCAAGTCCGGGCCAGGCAACGTTTGAATTCAGCGTCTTCAGCATCCCCGACTCTATAAAAATAGGCGAAAAAGCCACAATCACTTTCACAGTGAGGAACTCCGGGAGCGCTTCAGGAACTTACGCTGTCATCCTGAGTCTTGACAACAGAATCCTGGAAAATAGGGCGATAACTCTCGCAGCGGGAGAATCGCAGGACGTGAGCTTTGAGGTAGTACCGACCGCCACCGGTACTTTTGTCATACAGATCGCCGGACAAACATCCTCGCTGGTGGTCGCGCCCCTTGTGACCGTCACCCAGGACTTGGTTTCAATAACTGCGCCGGAAGTCTACGCATCAAAAATAAACATAGATGCGCCCGCGGTGCTGGACATCTCAGCGACAAGCATCACACAGATTGTCGTAAACGTGTCAAAAGAAGTCTCGAACATCATCCTGAAGGTCAAGCAGCTGATAGACAAGCCCGCCCAGATAGAAACTCCGGAAGGGACAGTTTACACATACCTTGAGATCCTTGCGGAGAAACTCAACAACTCAGACATCAGCTCCGCCCTCGTCAACTTCAGGGTGGAGAAATCATGGGTCGCCCAGGAGAACATAGACACGAGCACAATCGTCCTTAAGCGGTACACCTCGGCAGGCTGGCAGACGTTGGCCACAGAGAAGACAAGTGAGGACAACAGCTACATCTACTTCGCAGCGACAACACCTGGCTTTTCGGTTTTCGCAGTCTCGGGTTCGAAGGCCGGGTCAACAACGGCGGGCCCGGGGATCACTCCGACACTGCCCACCCTGCCGACCGTCCAGATCCCGCCGATATACCTTGTGGGCTTCACCGCGATAGTCTTGGTTGTGGTCATTCTCGCCGTCATATGGAGGTACATCTCAATAGGGAGCCGCGGGCTAGTTAAACAGGAAGCAAGAAGAAAAGTTTAGAGGGAGACAATGGTGGTGTGATGTCGAAAAAGATTGCGGGGATTTCAATCGCGCTGGCGCTGATCCTTTCATGGGCGGCAGCTTTCGCTCCGTCAGTTTCAGCAGAGAGTGCATCTAGCGTCAGCAGCGCGTCTTCGAGCACTACGACTTCAGATAATCTAAATGCGTTGACATCTGGAGCAACCTCAGAAAATCTGGTTATACCGATATATGCGACGAATTTGGTGTCCTTTTCCCCGCCACACTCCGACCGAGGGCTCGACAACGATGGCGACGGCAAAAATGACTTTCTCGTTATTGATCTGAATGTCAACGTGGAGCGGGCCGGAAATTATCACTTGGGCGGCTCACTTTATGGGGGAACAACAACTTACACTTACGGTGATTACACTTACACCGGATACGGCAGTTACGTCGCCAGCGCTTTTCAGGAGGCATCTCTATTGGCGGGCGCTCAGACGATCCAGCTTTACTTTGACGGCCAGGCGATAAAGCGCGCCCAGATCAACGGCCCCTACACCGCGAGTTTTTACATTTACGACAAAACTTACTACTCCTACGCCTATGGCGAGCACACGACCTCGACTTACAATTACACTCAGTTCGGGCGTGCATTGACCGGGTTTTCTTCCCCTCACAGCGATTCGGGCTTGGACACAAACAGCGACGGCCTCTACGACTATCTGGAAGTCACGGTCAACCTGAACGTCGTCACCGCGGGGGAGTACATTTTGAGCGGATCACTTTCGGGCGGCAGCTATGAGAACTATTCCGCGCTCGCGGGCACTGCATATCGGGGCTACACCTACATAGATGCTGCGTCGAAGGAGGAAGAGTTCTCAACAGGCCGCCAGTCCGTGAGGCTCAGGTTCGACGGTTCTAGAATAAGGCAGTCCAAGCTGAACGGCCCATACACGGTTTACCTCGCGCTACAGAAAGGCCACGAGTGGATTGAAAGCGCAAATTATACCACGGTAGCTTACAACTACACAGCGTTCCAGAACCCGGCAGTTTCTCTGTCCCCCCCGCACTCGGACACAGGCGTTGACAGCAACGGAGACGGTTACTACGACTACCTCGCTGTTGACGTCAAGTTGAATGTCACTAGGGCGGGGAAATACAGCGTTAGCGGGAGTTTGACAAGCGGGCTCGCACAAGTAAGCATTTCAAGCCCTGCCGCGGCCGGTTCGACCGCCTCCTTCGCCGCTGCCGATACCACTACCACGTCCTCCACAACTTCTTCTGCCACGTCAGGCGGGACAACTGCGGCTGATGTACCCTATTACGGCGCATACATGGACTACGCATGGAACGAGGCGGAGCTCTCCACAGGCACACAGACCGTAAGGCTGCTTTTCAACGGCTCTCGCATCAGGCAGGGGGGGATAGATGGCCCCTACACTGTTCAGGTGAATGTTTACGGCCCCCATGGGATGGATCAGAATGTTTATAGCTGGGAGTGGGCGACGTCTGACTACGGCACGCACACCACCGGCACATACCAGTACACCCAGTTCCAGCCGCCGGCCGCTCAGTTCTCCTCGCCGCACTCGGACCAGGGGTCTGACACCGACGGCGACGGCAAGCACAACTACCTTCTTGTGAACGCGAAAGTCAGCGTGACCACTCCCGGGAAGTATAGACTAAGCGGGACCCTTATGGGCGGAGGCTCCGCGGAACTGTATGCTGGCACGACATCAACAGCCCCGGTTCCAGCCTCAACGGCGTCGTCCACCACAACATATGCCGAGGCGTCGTCAACAACCACCTCATCTTCCGGCTCATCGACAACTTACTCAACCGTCGCGGTCTCTGGCAGGGCCGTTCCAGTCTATGGAGGTTACGTGGCCGACGCCTGGACGGAGGTTGAGCTGTCGGCCGGCGTGCAGACGGTCCAGCTGAAGTTTGAGGGCACGAGGATTTACCGCTCTGGCACCAACGGCCCGTACCAAGTGACAGTGTCGCTCAGCGACGGGAACTGGAACTGGTTAGGTTACGATGTCCACACTACTTCCACATACAATTATACAGACTTCCAGGCCCCGCCGATATCCTTCTCTTCGCCGCACTCAGACCAGGGTTTGAGCACAGACAGCGACAACCTGTTCGAGTACCTGGCGGTTGACGTCAAGGTGGACGTTAAGATGGCAGGAACATACATGATAGTCGGCACGATTACTCCATCATATTATCTTGAGGCAGCCTCCGCGACCGCCTCAACTTCGTCCACTTCATCGGGCAGCGGCTCGTCCGCGACGGCAGATGTTCAGACCTCTTCCGCGAAAATCGCCACGGCCACCGCAAGGTATGCGCCGATAATGGCGATGAAGCGGGTCTCCCTCGGGGCCGGCGACGGCCAGACCGTCCAGCTCCGCTTTCCCGGCGGCCTGATATACCAGTCCGGACAGAACGGGCCGTACCAGATATCACTCACGATAGTCGACAACTTCAGGACATGGTTCGACTCGGACATTGATTTCTACACGACGAGCACGGCGTACCAGTACACATCTTTTGAGCAGTCCGCCGCGGTGATTTCCCCACCCCACTCTGACTACGGCGTGGACACAGACGGGGACGGGCTGTACAACAAGCTTGCGGTGGATGTAAATCTGGACGTCAGGACCGCGGGGAGCTTCAGGGTCCTCGGCTCCCTGATGAGCGACAGCGGGGAGTTCATAGACAGGGAGGTGAAGGACGCCACTCTGCAGTCGGGGACGCAGAGCGTCAGGCTGGAGTTCGACGGCTGGAAGATATACAGCAGGAATATCGGGGGCAGCATGATGATAGGGATATTGCTGCTCGACCCATCCTCGGCGGAAGAGCTCTGGTATGACGTGGGCGTGACGAGGGTCCCGATAGCAGGCTGGATGGACGCGGACTTCCATGTGACAGGGGTTTACAGCTACAGGCAGTTCCAAGCGGATGTGCCAGCCTTCAGCGGCTATGCGAGGCAGCCGGTTGGGGTGCTCAGCGCCGGGCAGGCGACGGCCGTGGACATGGCGGGGCGCAACATCCCGTCGCTGAAGGCCGTCAGAGTGGCGGCCGAGAACGCGGCGTCTCCCGTGTTGTCCGTCATGGAGGAGACCGAGGCCCCCGCAGGGGTGCCCACAATATCCGAGGAAGCGATATCTTACATCACGATCAGCGTCGACAACGCCAACGGGCAGTCTTTCATCCTCAGGCTGTCCAAGTCGAGGCTGCGGGAGCTGAACATAGACTCGAGCGGAGTGAACGTTTACAGGTTCGAGGACAACTGGGCCAAGCTTAGCACGAGCAAGACAGGGGAGGACGAGAACTATGTTTATATCGAGGTGTTCACGCCGGGGTTCTCCACATTCGCTGTGACAAAAAGCCCGGCGGCGCTGCCCACTGTACCAACTGTCCAGATACCGCCGATTTACCTGGTTGCGGTGGCTGCCGTGGCGCTCATTGCCGTGATACTTGTGGTCATTTGGAGATACATCTCGCTCGGGTCGAAGCGCATTTCCAAGTCTACCTTTTGACCAGGGCTTCCATCTCGGCGAACAGGCCCCTGAGATATTTGAAAGTCAGATAGCCGAGGCAGCTGACGCCTATGATGAACATTGAGGACTCGAGTATCACTCTGCCCCAGACCCAGAAGTGCTCCACCGCTGTGCCGAGGTTGAAAAGCCCGTGGAAAAGTATCAGGCCAAAGATGTTCCGTGTCTTCATGTAAACTATCCCCCACCACAGCGCCACAAGAAATAGCCCGCCGTAGAGAGGCAGAGCCGCCCCCCCGAACGACGCGTACCAGAGATGCAGGGAGGAAAACAGGAAGGAGCCCAGGATCACCCCCTTCACTGCCCCCTTAGCTGAGAACCTCTCGAGAGTGAAGCCGCGGAAGACCAGCTCCTCCGTGAACGCGACCGGGAAGAAGAAAGCGAAGCTCAGGTAGATGAAGTACCAGTCAGGTCCCGGAGCGAAAAAGCCCCTGATGGCCTGCTGCGGGTCGCTCCCCATCACGGCGCTCACAACACCCCAGTAGATGTAGAGGATGCCGGTGAAGATGACCGAGAGGGCGAAGACCCAGACGACGCTCGACATCATGCCTTCTCGCCTCACCCCGACGGAAGGCCAGAACTTCTTCCTCTCGAACCTGGTCACATGGAGGAACACTATGATCAGCGCCACCGAGTAGGTTGCTATGTGCGAGATGACGTCGGAGAACTCCCTCATGTCCCAAGAGGCCCAGGTCCAAAGCCGCAGGTTCTCCGAGCCCGTGAACTCGAAACTTTTGGTGATCTGGACGGAATTTCCCGAGCCTGTGTTTGAGGGTGCCGTGAACGCCCAGCCGTAGGCACCGCTCGCCGTCCTTTCCGACTGCCTCTGGACGGAGATGGTGTTGTTCGTGTCGTTTTCCGAATAGATCCAGCCGTTCATGCTTGTTGTCGGGTCAGTTTCGAAGCCCTCGAGGAGGTTGTCGCCCAGCCGGAGATTGTCAAAGTGGACGGCGCCAAGAGTGCCGTCAATAGTGATCCACCTGATAGTTATGTTGTGCTGCCCGCTCCACCCCGGGACATTGGTGTTGACCTCAAGCCAGTCCCACCCCCCGGCATTCACAGCCGACGCCACGACATTGTCATCCACCAGGACTTCCATGCTTCCTGTGGCGCTGGCGAAGCCCAGAGACGAGCTCAGCAGGCCCACCAGCAGCATCGTGCTCAGCATGCAGACGTAGACTATGAGGGTGCCTAGCCACCATGGGCCGGGATACCCCTCCTTCTTGCGCGGTGCTGCTTTCTTCGGCATTAGCTCAAATCCACATCTCAGGCCCGGCTTAAATCGGGCCCCGTCAGACTGGCGGCTCCCTGGACATCGTCACGGCGAGCGAGGCCATCTTGGCGAAGAAGTTGTCGTCTGCTTGTGTGTAGATTATCGAGTTGGGGCTGTCCATGACCTCGTCCGTGGCTTCCTCGCCGCGCATCACAGGCAGAACATGGGTTACCAAGGCGGGCTTCGCCATCAGGTCCTTCACGTGGCGCATCTCCAGCCTCCAGCTCTTGTATTTGCTGTAAATCGCGGCCTCCTTGTCCATGCCGAACTTTGACGCGCCGACCCTCAGGAACTCGTTCGTCCCCCAGCTCCTTGGGAAGACCACGTGAGCCCCTTCAATCCCATCCTCAAAGTCGTTGCTCACCTCGAAGCTGCCTCCAGAGTCCTTGGCGTTCTGCTTGCAGGTATTTACAATCTCTGGGTCGATGTCGAAGCCTTCAGGGTGGGCCAAGGTCACGTCCATGCCAAACCTCGAGGCCATCAACACCTCCTCCTGGATGCTGCACCTCCCGCGCGGCTTGCTTGAGTAGGCCCATGTTATAGTGTACTTCTTTCCTTTGAGATTTCCAAGCTTGTCCTCGACTGTCATGATGTCGCCGAGGCCCTGCGTCGGGTGGTAGGTGCAGTCTGCCATGTTTATCACAGGGACCTTGGCGGCGTCCGCGAAGTCCCTGACGACCTTCAGCCCTGCCCCGTAGACGTAGTCTATGTACTTGTCGAGGATCCTGACCCCGATGCCGTCGCCGTATGCGTCGTACATCTTCGCCGCGTCCTCCACGGCCTCTTCCATCCTCGTGGTCGAGACGTCTATGAAGGCGGGGTGGCCCCCCAGTATTGCTGTTGCGGCCTCGAAGGCGCCCCTTGTCCTGGTCGATGGCGCGTAGAATATCATGAAGAAGTTCCTGCGGTCCAGCACCCTCTTGGGCCTGTCCTTCTTGTGCACTATTTCTCTCAGCTTCCTCGCCACGTTCATAGTGTATTTCAGCTCGTCGACGCTCCAGTCCTGCGTTGTGATGAAGTCCTTCCCGTACAGTTCAACCATTTCATTACCTCCTCATATCCTCCCGAAGCGGGGCGGTTTAAAACTTTTTGGAATCACCGTGAGAGGTCGTTCAAAGTACAGTGGCAACACTTAATTGAGAGCTAGTGAAAATAATTCGGTTGGATGAAAGTAAAAGTTGAACTAATGCCGGGACTCCGCCAGCAGCGAAAGGAAAAAATCGAGCTGGAGCTTCCGGAAGGGACAACAGTCAGAGCGATGCTCCTGAAGCTGGACTTCAGGGAGAGCGAGATAGAGCCGCTACGGGTATTCGTTAACGGGGAGCTTGCCGGCCTGAACAAAGCGTTAAAAGACGGCGACGATATCTGGGTTGGGATGGTCATCGGAGGAGGTTGAATGGAGTTCCACCACCCGAAGAACCTGGCCGAGGCGGCAAGGCTGCTGAAAAGGCAATCCAGCCTGTCAGTGGCGGGGGCGACATCTTTCACAAGGAAGCCGAAAGTCTCCCACCTGGTCGACATCACGCGGCTGGGGCTGGACTACATCAAGGCTGACAAAAGCAGCATCCGAGTCGGCGCCGGGGCCACAATATCTGACTTGGAGAAATCGGAGGCGGCCGGACTTGCATCGGGAATATTGCGTGCCGCATGCTCGACACTGTCTGACACCCCCCTGAGAAACATGATCACTGTAGGCGGGGACATCGCGTGCAGGTTCCCGTGGGCCAACCTCCCTCCCGCGCTCCTCGTGCTGGACGCCGAGGTCATCATGGCGGGCCTGAAGCGCCCGGTCCCGCTGGAAAAGTTCCTGAGCTCCCGGCAGAAGAGCAGCGACCTGATTAAAGAGGTCGTTATCCCGAGGTCGCTCCCGGGGAAGGGCAGCTTCATCAAGTTCGCAATGACCAAGACAGATTATTCAATTCTGACGGTGGCCGCCTACGCCGAGATGGCAGAACGGAACATCTCAAAAGTCAGGCTCGCTGTTTCAGGCAGCTGCAAGCTCGGCCGCCTGAAGAAGCTCGAGTGGGAGCTCGAGGGGATGGCGCCCGAAGCTGTGGAATCGGCGGTGAGAAATAATCTGCCAAACATCACGATGTACAAAAGCATCCTGGCCAGCGAGGGCCATCTGCGGGAGGTCCTTGGCGTGATCATTCAGAGGGCCCTAGCGGATGTTATGGGAGGCGAGTGATTGGAGATAACCTGCAGGATAAACGGCGAGGAGAAAAAGCTGGCATTTGAGCCCCACGAGAGGCTCCTCCATGTGCTAAGGCGCGAGGGCTACTACGGGGTGAAGAACGGCTGCGGCACGGGGGAGTGCGGCGTCTGCACGGTCCTGGTCGACGGAAAGCCGGTCAAGTCATGCCTGATGTTTGCGGCGCAGGCCGAGGGCAGGGAGGTAACGACGATAGAGGGCCTGAGCAAGGACGAGAGCCCCCACGCCATCCAGCTGGCATTCGCAGACGCCGGAGCGATCCAGTGCGGCTTCTGCACTCCAGCAATGGTCCTTTCCACAAAGGCCCTGCTTGACTCGAACCCGCACCCGAGCGAGGACGAGATAAAGAAGGCGCTGGACGGCGTCCTCTGCCGCTGCACCGGGTACATGAAGCTGATAGACGCGGTGAACCTGGCTGCCGAGAGGATGAAGAGGTGAGAAAATGAAGGTCTTTTCCGGTAAAGTTGTGGGCAAGGACGCGCGAAAGATAGACGCCGTCCCGCTCGCCATGGGGAAGCCGATGTACACAGACGACTTCACCCTGCCGGGGATGCTGCACGCGAAGATCCTCTGGAGCCCGCACCCCCATGCATTGATCAAGGACATCGACACTAGGAAGGCTGAGGCGCTGCCCGGGGTCCGCGCCGTCATCTGCTACAAGAACGTCCCGCGGGTCATCCACACAACCGCAGGGCAGGGGTGGCCCGAGCCCTCGCCCTACGACGCCGTGATGTTCGACAACAAGGCCAGGTACGTCGGGGACAGGGTTGCCGCGGTGGCCGCCGACACAGAGGAGATAGCCGAGAAGGCCCTGGCGCTGATCAGGGTGGACTATGAGCCGCTGCCGGCTGTCTTCGACCTAGAGAAGGCGATGGACGAGGGGGCGCCGGTAATTCACGACGAGCCAGACTGCAAGTACATCATTCCAGTGTTCTACGACCCGAAGCACAATCACTGCGCCCACATCGACCTGGAGGCGGGGAGCTTCGATGATGGGGTGAAGGAGGCGGATGTCGTCGTCGAGCACAAGTTCAAGAACCATTACGGGCAGCACTGCGCCCTGGAGCCCCACTCATGCATCAGCTATCTTGACCCGGGTGGCCGCCTTGTGCTCCGCTCGAGCACCCAGGTCCCGTATCACGTTAGGAGGATAGTCGCCCAGTGCCTGGAGATCCCGGAGAGGATGGTCAGGGTGATAAAGCCGAGGATAGGAGGGGGGTTCGGCTCAAAGCAGGAGATGCTCCTTGAGGACGTCTGCGGGATGCTGACTCTCAGGACGAAGAGGCCGGTGAGGCTGGTCCTGACAAGAGAGGAGGTGTTCGTCAACTCAAGGACGAGGCACCAGATGGCAATCTGGCTCAAGGCCGGCGCGAAGAAGGACGGGAGCTTGGCCGCCATCTCCATGAAGGTGCTCAGCAACGCCGGGGCCTACGGCTCCCACGCGATGACAGTCATGAGCAACTGCTGCGCCAAGACCCTGCCACTCTACAAGTCCAACAACATCAAGTTCGTCGGCGACACAGTCTACACCAACCTGCCGCAGGCCGGGGCCTACAGGGGCTACGGTGTCTTCGAGGCATCCTTCCCAATGGGGGTGACGATGGACGAGCTGGCCGAGGCGGTCGGGATGGACCCTGTCGACTTCTGGCTGAAGAACACTGTCAGGGAGGGGGACAACCACCCGATATTCGAGAAGCTTGGCGAGGTCGGGAAGGGCGTGGCCATGACGATCAAGAGCTGCTCGCTTCCGGAGTGCGTGAGGAGGGGCGCGGAGATGTTCGGGTGGAGGGAGAAGAGGGAGGAGTACGGCAAGCAGAAGGAAGGCAAGCTGAGGAGGGGCGTCGGGATGGTCTGCACAGTCCAGGGAGCGACGGTCCCGTTCATAGACATGGCGTCGGTATTTGCGAAGATGAACGACGACGGGTCATTCAACCTTCTCATGGGCGCTACCGACCTCGGGACCGGGGCCGACACAGTCCTTTCGCAGATATTCGCCGAGGTTCTGGAGATCCCGCTGGAGGACGTCATACCTTATGTCTCGGACACTGACATAACTCCTTTCGACAAGGGGGCCTACGCTTCAGGCACCACCTATCTCACGGGGGTCGCAGTTTTCGATGCAGCCCACAAGATAAAGGAGCAACTCCTCCATGTCGCGTCAGAGATGCTTGGCGAGCCGAAGGAGAACCTCAGGCTGGAGAACAAGGGGGTCGTCTCTGTGGGCACTGGGGAGAAGGTGGAGTTCAGCCAGATCGCCGGGCGGGCTTTCTACGGGAGGAACCAGCACCAGATCGCCGCCTCGGCGTCGCGGTTCAGCTCCCTGCCGCCGCAGACTTACGCGGTCCACTTTGTCGAGGTGGTGGTGGACACCGAGACAGGGCAGGTGACGGTACCGCGCTACGTGATTGCACTCGACTGCGGCACCCCGATCAACCCGAAGCTGGTGGAGGGGCAGGCGGAGGGAGCCGTCCTGAACGGCGTGAGCTATGCTCTGACGGAGGAGTTCATTTTTGACGGCAACGGGAAGGTGTTGAACCCGTCGTTCGGCCACTACAAGATATTCACGACGGCCGACGTCCCGAAGATAGTGACGGTCCTCGTGCCCAGCTACGAGCCTTCCGGGCCGTACGGGGCGAAGAGCGCGGGGGAGGTCTGCATCAACGGGGCCCTTCCGGGGATATCAAACGCGATCTACAACGCTGTCGGGGTCAGGCTCTACGAGTCTCCGTTCACTCCCGAGCGGGTGCTGAAGGCTCTGAAAGAAAAGAAGGCATGAAGATGCCGGGCTGGAAAGCAATTCTGGTTTTGGTCCTGGTCCTGTCTGCCGCCGGAGCGGGCGCTTTCTTTGTCACTCGCGGGGCCCCGAGCACCACAACATCCAGCAGCCCGTTCGTCGTTTCTGTCTACAATCCTTCAAAATCGTACAATGGCACGACACTCTTCACAGACACCCACGATAGGGAAAATCCAAAAATTTACGAGGTCGACATGAACGGCAACGTAGTTTGGGAGTTCACAATCCCGGACAACTGGACGCCGAGCGGGACAATTGTCGGTTTCGATGCGGAGGTGCTCTCCGACAACCACATTTTGATTTCAATATCAAACAGCGGGGTTTATGAAATTACCCGCAGCGGCAACTTGGTTTGGTCTAAACTGGATCAGAAGAACAGCCACGATGCAGACCGGCTGTCAAATGGAAACACAATTTACGTTTTCGGCAACGATGACCAAGAAAGCGACGCGGCGGTGAAGGAGGTCAATTCCAGTGGAACTCTCGTGTGGTCCTGGTACGTGAAAGATAACTACCAGCAAAGGTTCCCACTCGCCCAATACTACAACGGCGGCTGGGCACACACCAATGCAGTCCAGAGGCTCAGCAACGGCAACACGATGATCAGCATGAGGAACTTCTATCTGACGACGATAGTGGACAGCAACGGCAAGGTTGTCAAAGAGTACGATTGGAGTTCATTTGGTACAGATGTAGACCCGCATGAACCTGAAATACACGAGAATGAAGGATTCATAATCGTTTGTCTTCAAAACGATTCCCCCCACGTTGTTGTGAAAGCTTGGCTGGAAAATGGACAAACATTTTGGACTTACAGGAACACAAACTTGAGGACCACTAGGGACGCGGACCCGCTACCAAACGGCAATGTTCAAATCGTGGCGGTGAACACAGAAGGGACCAGTAGCATGGCCGACGACGTGTCTACAATAATTGAGGTTACTCCATCGGGTGAGATAGTCTGGCAGCTCGAGCTCCAGAGCACGAAAGTTGGTCAGAATCCAGGGTTTTTCTACAAGGCCCAGCGCATCTGAATTCCTAACAATTCCAGTGGCAGCGGTTTTTAGTTCTGAGTGACATTCATAACTAAAAAATTTTATTCTTTCAAGTAACGACGCCTAACACCCCAACGGAAAAATCTTTCTGGCAAAATCTTTCTGAAGAAAACTCCAGCCCAAGCGTCACGCCCCACAGTATACCTGAGCTTGGGTCTTTTGCTCACGATTGTTTTGTATATTACTTCAGAAACCTTTTCAGGAGGCATCCCATGTTTTGGCGCTTCCTGGGTTTTCCTGTAGTAAATTGAGTAATGAGGCTCCACGCTTGGCCTCGCCACCATCTTCATTTTCTTAAAAAATTTAGTCTTCATGACTCCCGGTTCGATTATTATTACCTTTACACCATGGGGACGCAGCTCGTAGTCAATGGTTTCGGAAAACCCCTCGACGGCGAACTTGGAGGCGCAGTAAGAGGCATTGAAAGGTATGGAAATCCGGCCGGCCCCCGAGCTGATGTTCACAATGCGCCCCGTACGCTGCCGGAGCATGTGGGGGACGACCTCTTTTGTGACTCGCACTAAGCCAAAGAAGTTCACCTCAAACTGTGAGTAAATGTCATCCATGGATGTTTTATCCACCGGGCCCTCCATCCCGAACCCCGCGTTGTTAACAAGCACATCTATTCGGCCGGTCTCCCGCATGATTTTTTTCACAGCATCCGACACAGATTTTGTGTCTGTCACGTCCAGCTTCAGCACTTCTAAAGATAGATTCTCGCGTCTCCTTGCTTCAAGGAGCGGGTCGTCGTCAGAAATTTTTCTCATCGTGGAGTACACGCGGAATCCCCTGCGTGCCAGAAAGAGCGAGGTAGACTGTCCAATGCCGCTGGAGCATCCGGTAATCAACACAACATCACCAGTTTTCATTCGCTCACACCCAAAATTTCTTCAAGAGGATAGCTTTTGTCATTTTTTCACTTCAATATTTTCAAGATTTCTAGGTCAGTGAGGTCCTTGAAAAGGTAATCGGGGGAGTGCTCCATCAGCTCTTCCTTTGAGTGGAATCCAGTTGTCACCGCGATAGTCATGGCCCCGTAAGGTTTCCCACAATCAATGTCGTGTATAGAGTCCCCAACAATCACAAGGTCCTTTCCAGAGAATCTCCTGCCAGTCTTCCCTTCGGCCTTGGCGACGGCGACTCCTACCAGTTCTACCCTGCTTTTACCCTCCGACCCGAAAACCATGATGTCAATAAATTTCTCGATGCCAGTTTTTTTCAGGATAAGCTCGGTCACGGCTTTAGGGCTTCCTGTCAGCACTCCCAAAACGTGCTTTTTCTCCTTCAGTCTAAAAAGAAGTTCAACAACTCCAGGCAAGACTTTCACACTGCCTCTTTCAGCAGACTCCCTTGAAAAATATTCCACCTTCTCCACGGCTTCGGCAAGCCTCGACTCGACGATTTTCTTCGGAATTCCCTTGAGCTCACCGAACTCCCGGATTATGTTTGGGACTATCTTTCCCGCGAATTTTATTTCTGCCAGCTTGATATCCACTCCGAAAACTTTCTTGAAAGCTTCCCTGTATCCGTAATCGTGGTGCTCTAGGGCGTCAACAAGCGTCTGGTCGACATCAAACAGTACCAGCTTTGACATCTCATCCATTAAATTTCGCCCGCCTCGGATATTAGACTTTTCACGATATCTGGCGCCGGTAAAACTTATCCTTCCCCACACGATGAATGTATGGATGATTATGGGAAAAAGGGCGGACCTTCACGTGCGGACGACGGTCTCGGTGGGGATGCTGGAGCCGGAGGACGCCGTCAGGATGGCGAAGGAGAAGGGCGTCGCGGCGATAGCGATAGTAGAGCACGACACAATCGAAGGAATACAGGAGGCGGCTGGGGCTTCCGAGATGTTCGGGGTGGAGGTCATTCCCGCCGTGGAGATGATCTACGAGGAGGGGTTGCGCAACGCTCACATCATGGGTTACTTCATAGATTACCACAACCGCAGGTTAATCTCGGAGCTGGGCAGGGCGCATATGGAAAGGGCGAACAGGGCGGTGTCGGTGATTGAAAAGCTGCAGCGCCTGGGCGTGAAGTTGACATACGAGGATGTTCTTCAGGAGGTCGGCGACTCCAGCATAATCGACCTGACCCACATAGCAGGCTACCTGAAGATGACGAGGGCCGTGAGAAGCATGAGCGAGGCTTTTGACAGATACCTGGGGCAGGGCAGGCCGGCGCATGTTCCCATTGACCAGCGCCCGCTACCCGTCTTGGTCGACCTCATACGCGGCGCCGGAGGGGTGGTCTCCCTAGCGCACCCAAAGTTCGGTGAAGCTGAGAAGTTTATTCCGCAACTTGTCAAGGAGGGCCTGGCGGCTATAGAGGTCTACCATCCGGCGCACACCCCTCTGAATGTAAAGAGGTTCCGCGCGATTGCCCGCAAGTACAACCTGGTCAAGGTCGGCGGGACGGACTCTGGCTCTGGTTCTGTTGGAGACATAACGGTGTCTTACAGAACGGTGGAGCGGCTCAGGAAACTTGCAAAGTGACTTCAGACCTGGATTTTTTTGCAAATGAACTTTATGCTCGGCTTCCGCCGTGCGGGTACTTCTCTAGCGGCCACAGCGGCGGCCCTTCCCACTCCGGGTACGGCATGTTTGCCTCAAGCTCGTCCGCCACATAGTGCAGCCCCAGCCTGTTGAGCGTCTCCTTGGTTGGGACACCGGTCTTCTCCTCCCACCCGCGCATCTGGTAGTACTGCGTGAGCATCTTCTCGTGATTCTTCGCTTCTTCTAGTCCTTCCGGGGTGCCAATTTTTCCTGGCCTCTGCACCAGCCGGTCCTGCTTTCTGGTTATTCCCTGCCTTATAAGGAACGCCCGCTCGATGGCGTAAATCCTCTCGAGCGCCTGCTGCACCGAGGCGGAGGTGTACTCGACTCCGGTCACGGCCGTCAGCACCATCGCTATCCCGTCCCAAAGCGGATACTTGATCACCATCGGCACGGCCGCCGCCCAGTTGTTGACGCTCCCCTTGCAGCGGCCGAGTGCGTCGGCCAGCGTACATGCATTCTCCGAAACGACCAGTGCTGGGACGGGCTCGGCCGGGATGTGGCCCTTCTTTTGCAGGTCAGGAAACACGTCAGGGTCGTTCTCCCCGAACGCCCAGCTCCTCCCCCTGAGGTGGTCAGCTCCGCGCGTGGATGTCGCGTGCGCCAGCGTGAAGACTCCGACAGGGTAGTCTGAAGGCCCGCGGCAAGACCCCTTGACGTGATAACAGTAGTCCATGGCCCCCTTGCCAATCCTCTTCGCCACGCTGTACATTCCCTCGGCTAGGAAGTTGCCGAACCCCTCCCTCAGAGCTATTCTGTGGATCAGCTCGATCTGGTCGTCGATGACTTCCCAGTCCAGAGAGAGCCCGCCCGTGTCCTTCTTTGTTATGATGCCCTTGTCGTAGAGCTCCTTAGAGAATGCGATGGCGTTCCCCAGCGGTATCGTGCACATGCCGTACTTGTCCGCGAGGTTCCCCATCACCATTATCGCCACCGGGTCCAGAACGCCGCAGTTGGTCCCCAGACAGAATATCGTCTCGTACTCCAGCCCCTCCCCCTTCTCCCCGCCGTAAGTGCGGTGGCCTTCCGGGATCTGGCAGACATTCTTGCAGCTCACCAGGCAACCATAGCAAGCCGTCCTCCCCGTCTCGTACTTCTTCCACCCCTCGGGCTTCAGGTCCTCTGGGACATCCTTCTCGGAGAGGTACCTCTTGAAGTACCTGTACCCGGGCCACCACCCCAGCATCCCCAAGTGTGTCCCGTACTTCGCGACCTTCCTCTGGGTCGGGTCCGTGAGGAAGAACTTCCGCTCCTCGGCCGCCAGCTTCTCCGCAGCTGCCTTGTCAGCCATCTGGACCTTCTTCGTCCCCCTCACAGCTATGGCCTTGAGCTTCTTCGACCCCATGACGGCGCCGCTCCCGCGGGCCGCCGAGCAGTACTTATCGAACATGGTCGAGGCGAACCTGACCAGATTCTCGCCGGCCTGCCCCACGGCGCAGGCCCTGAACTCCTTTCCGTGCTTCTCCTTCAGCATGTCCGTGGTCTCCCAGGTGTCCCTTCCCCATAGGTCGGAGGCGTCCCTGAGCTCGACTTCATCGTCATCGATCAGGAGATATTTCGGCCCGCTGGCCCGCCCCGTCACCACTATCTGGTCGTAGCCCGCGTACCTCAGGAATGCCGGGAAGAAGCCGCCGGAGTTGCCGTCGCCGAGGATGTAGCTGTAAGGGGAAAGTGTGCTTACCTGGATCCTGCCGGTGCTCGTGAAGAAAGTGCCGCTCATCGGGCCGCCAGCGAAGCACAGGACGTTCTCCGGCCCCAGCGGGTCGATGCCGGGCTTGACCTCGTCGAAAAGGACCTTGCTGTTGATGCCGCGCCCGCCTATGAAGTCGGCGGCCGTCTTCTTGTCAAGTGGCTGCTTTACAATCTTTTCCCTCGTGAGGTCGACGCGCAGGACCGTCCCGGCCCAGCCGAACATTTGAGTTGCCATTGGGATACCCATCAACCTGAATTTTTTCTCTTTATATAGACTACCCGCCAAAAGCTCGGCCGGAGGCAAGCGGGCCCCGTGGTCTAGCGGAAAAGACGCACCCCATGACGGTAATAAATTGTTGTTTTTTAAGCAAACAATGATTTTGAAATTTTTGCGACGCGGCGTTCGCCAGTTCTCTGCAAGGTCCAAGCCGGCAAAAGCCGTTTATCCGCCGCCGCGCAGGGCGATACATGGACGACGCTCAGTTCTTCCTGGTTTACAGCGTCACAGCGGGCCTGGTGCTAGAGGCGTCGCTGTTCATGATGTCACGGGGCCTGGACAGGAAGCGGTATCTCGGCCCTGTTGTCGCCGGCGTGGTCTTTGGAGGGGGCAGTGTGATACTTTTCAGGGCGTGGCTACTTTCGTACCTCCTCGGCGGGGTCCTTACTGGATATTTCCTCTCGCGGCACGTCGCGGCGGGCTGGAGCCATTTCAGGGCCGGCGCCGTCAACGGCTTGCTGCTTGAGGCGGGACTCATACTGTCGAACGCTGCCACTCTCGTCATCAAGGGGGTTACGCCAATACTTTCAACATTGAGCCAGACGCTGGGGCGCACGGTCGCAATCGAGGAGTTGCTGTCGTCGCTGACCATAGCCACTGTCCTAGATATTTTCTTCATAATCGCGGTGGTCGGTTCAGGGGCGATGCTTGGCGGGATGCTCCGGAAGCTGATTTCCCCGGCGACGGTCGCGCGGCCTGCTCAAACAAATCACAAAACCTGATTTTTTGCTTTATAAATCACATTCACCCAAAGGTTTGCAGTAATAATTGGCAGCCTACCAAAAGAAATCAATACACGTACATTGAGCATGTCTGAACAAGGATATCTGATTGGGCTTTTCATTGGCGATGGGTCATTTTGCATTGATGAAAAATCTCGGCATTCTAAAGTTTCTTTCTCTTTAAATCCAAAGACACAGACATCCAAAATTTTCTTACAAGTTTGCTCGAAAGAATAGGTTTGAACCCGTTTAATGTATTTAACAACGGTTCACTTGATACACGTGTTAATTCTAAGAAACTCGTTGAGTTCATTCGAAATGAGTTAAATAAGGTAAAACAAAGTATTGAAAATCAAGAGTATTTTATTGGGCTGTTGTCTGGTTTAATTGACTCCGACGGTTATGCTAACCGCAAAGGAATCAGAGTATCTATGAAAAACCCAAAATTTTTGATGGAAATTCATCGCGTTTCAGAAAAATTTTTCATACCAACACGATTGTGGAAAGGTTATCAAGTTTGGCCCCGAGTGTCAGAAATCTGGTATCTTAGCGTGCCCTCAATATTTAGGTACGCAAATCATTTATCCCGCAAGGTAAACAGAATTTATGGTAGCGAGGACTACATGTAGCGGGGTAGAGCAGCGTAGTAAACTACTCTGTCCCCAAGGCAGCATGGAGTGCCCGCCGGGCTCATAACCCGGAGGTCGGTGGTTCAAGAGAGGGAGGCGTCAAGCCTCTTTCTGGGAGTCCACCCCCCGCTACCAAAAGTCCGTAATACTGGAGTGAAACAGGTGCACGCATGTTAATCATCGCCATAACCCTGCTTACCTTCGCGCTCGGCCCAACCGGCTCCATCCCCTATGCTCTGGCTCAGGGCCTACCGGCAATTGAAACGGCCATCTTAATCAGCGCCGTCCACATCCTGCTCGTCCCCATCTGGTTCGGCATCTTCACCGTGGTCAATTACGACGACCTCTACCACTGGCGGATAACTTCCCAGATGATCAAGGGCGGGAAAAAGCTGGGCTTCGACCTGAAAGAGATTATCCAGGAGTTCGAGCGCAGGACCGGGCAGTTCGGGTTTGGCCTGGGGATTGTTGGGTTCACCTTCCTGCTCGGCATCTCGTGGGCCGCCCTCGGCGCAAGCATCCTCAACTTGAAGAAGAGGACGATATTGGTCTCGGTCGCGGTTGGGGCGGTTGCGTCGACCGTCTTCTGGACGGCGGCTTTTTCAGGCGCGCTCGGGTTCTTCCCCAGCCCCTGGGTCCTTTACGTGATTACCGGGCTCCTGACGCTGTTCTGGATTATCAACAAGAAGCTGCGCTATCGCAAGGTAGTGTCGGAGATGGACATGACCCTCAGAAGGTTAGGCGTCGAGATGGGGCGCAGACCGAGGAAAAAAAGAAAAAAAGTTAGTTAAAGCTTCACGCGCCCACTTGAGTCTTGAAAAACATCTTGTAATCGTTCGCGCCGAAGGTGACGACGCTTGGGTCGGCGTTCAGTCCCGAGTAGTTCAGAATCCTGCTGGCCACGCTGGTAAGCGCCCCATTGGAGTACTCCGCCACGGCGATCGCGCCGGACTCGATGTAGTATGTGTAATATTTGTTCCCGATTTTGTGGGTGGACGAGACGCTGCCGTTCCAGCTGAAACTTTGATCCGTTGTGAAAGTTGAAGTTATGGATGGGGCAGTTGCCTTCGTCATCGTCGGGCTCAGGAACAGCACCCACTCTCCGCGAACATCGTCATAGAACAGGTCGGGGTCAGTGAAGTTCCCAGTTATCAATACTCGCTCATCCGTGAAGTTGATTCCGTCTGAAGAGGTAGCGGTGACCATCTTGCCGGTTTCCCCCTGCATGAAGTTGCCAAAGTAGGTTAGTCTGATTTTGCCGTTGTCAACTATCGGGTGCGGGTCCACAGGGTACGGGCTGTTTGAGCCGGTTATCTGAACATTCTGGACGGTGAAGGTTGCCCCGCGGTCCTGGCTTATAGCAACACTCAGCTTCTCGTTCTGCCAGTCAGAGGCGTTGACGAAATACAGGTAGACCTTGTTATTGAAGTACACCGCGCCGGGGACGGAGGCGTGGTCCAGAAGCAATGTGTTGTCCACGACCCAGTTGACGCCGTCGGATGAAGTTGCAGAGTAGACCCGGTGGTAATATGGAGAGTTGGGGAACGGCCCCTGCCCCTGGTTTTCTTCGCCGTTTTGCGGTTCGCCTGACCCGCCTTGCGGTGTTCCACCTGCCGGCCCTCTTGTCAGAAAGTAGGCACCGGCTCCAGCGGCCAAAATTACAACCACAACGATGGCGGCAGTCAAGGGTGAGAAACCGATGTTTTTCATTCCAGAACCTCTTCAAAAAACACTGAATCGTCCTCCTAAAAAGTCAAGGGTAAGGCAAAGTAAACACGTTCTGTGAAAGCCCCTCGCCCTTTATCAGCGCAATATTGTTGCCGGCATTGTTCCAAACAGGGTCCCCGTAAGTGTAGCGGTCCGAGTCCAGAACGACTGTGGCGCCGGAGCCGTCCGAGTTCATCACCCAAGCATCAGGTGGGCTCTGCGGTATCGTCATTCTCATGAACAGGATTTTGTTGTCGTTGTTCCAAGCCCGCTGGAAAATCAGGTTGTAAGTATCTCCGGCCCCGTATATCTTCTGCTTGTTTGAGCCGTCGCTGCCCATCGTCCAAATCTCGTTGGGCGACGATTGCTGGGTACCTGGTTCTCCTGGGGCCTCCCCTTTGATATAAACTATTTTTGTTCCATCGTAGCTGTAGGAAGGCCAGGAACAATACCCGTCACCGACCGATGTGAGATTTGTCGTCCCGCTTCCATCAGAATTCATCACCCAGATTGAACCTCCTCTTGCGTAAGCGATTTTTGTACCGTCCGGGCTCCAAGCAGGATTGTCCCCGCCCTGTGTTGTCAATTTGGTCACGCTGCCGCCGCTTGAGGTTGAAGTATATATTTCACCGTTTAAAGTGTACGCAATTTTGTCAGCGTTGGGGCTCCAAGACGGATCAAAGCCACTTCCTATTTTGGTGGCGCCGGTGCCGTCCGCGTTGATAATCCAAAGCTCATAGCCCGTACTCGTGACACGAGTGTACACCAGCTTGCTGCCGTCCGGACTCCAGTCGGGATCAAAGTCGGAGTTTGAAAATGTGAGCTGGGTGAGCGGCAAATTCTCTGCAGTTGGTCCAGAGCCGATCCCCGGGCCGCCGCCTTTTGATGTCATGATGTAAGCGCTGGCCACAGCCACAATCACAATAATTACCACAACAGCAACAACAGAAGTAGACACACCTTTGGAGCAGGTGTTTCTCACTTTACCAGCCCGATTTTGTAAATGTACTCGGCCGCCAGTACCGCGCCCCTTGCCGCGCCGAGCTCGACGTTATGGGAAAGCACCGTGTACTGGAACCCGTTTTCGAAGACATTTGCCTCCATGCCGCCGATGACCGCCGCCATCCCGTTTTCAATGTAGGAATCAAATCTCGGCTGCGGCCTGTCAGCTTCGTCCATCACCACAATTGGTTGTTTCGGAGCCAGGGGTAGGCCCAGCTTCTGCGGCTCACTTCTGTAACTTCTCCAGGCTTTTTTCAGGTCATCCACCGAGCAGCTCTTGACTGTCTGAATGAAGACTGATTCAGTGTGCCCATGTATGACTGGGACGCGGTTGCATTTGCACGTTATTTTGAAATCCGCCGGAGTGATTTTGCCGCTTGAGAATTTCCCAAGCAGCTTCGTGGTCTCCTTCTTGACCTTCGACTCTTCGTCCTTTATGTATGGGATGACGTTGCCCTCAAAAGTCTTCTGCACGTAGCTGTTTAACTCGCATGGCAGGCCGCCCGATTCAGCTTTCCTTTGCTTGGACCATTCTGTGATAGCGGCATAACCCGCGCCTGAGACTGCTTGCATCGACGACATCGTCACGCTCTTCAGCCCGAACGAGTCGTAAATCGGCTTCAGGGACATCACCAGCCCTATCGTCGTGCAGTTTGGCTGCGGGACCACGAAACCTTTCCAACCCCGGCTCTTTCTCTGCACTTCTATCATATTTGTGTGGGACTCGTTTACCCCGGGGAGGTACGTGAAGCTGTCGTCGAAGTACCTGTATGCCGACGCCGTGCTGACTACTGGTTTTTCTTTCGCAACTCTCCCCTCGGCTTCGAAGGCCACCTCGGACGGAAGCGCCGAGAAGAAAAGCCCGCACTCGGACGCGTCTACATTGTTCAGGTTCTCAACTTTTATGTCAAGCACATTCTTAAGCGGCTCCTCATGGCAGAACCATCTCGATGTTTCCTTGCCGTAGCCGACAGCGTCTTCGTAGCTTTTGTCGGCGGATTTTTCGGACGCGTAAAGTGCTTGGATGTCAAACCACGGGTGCTTTTGTAGGTTGATTATGAACTTCTGCCCGACTTCGCCTGTCGCACCCAGGATGCCCACAGGGATTTTTGCCATTTTTTCGCCTCGCTCTGTTTTGTTGCGGGCATTTATTAATCTGACGATGTGAGGGGGTTTGGTGTTAGATTGCCTCGCAGGAAATACGGGCACATGGTCGGGCCTCTGCCCCAGCCGCCCAAGCAGGAGAAGTGCAGGTTCTGCAGAGCAGGACGCCCCTGCCCGTACCATAAGCCGTCTAAGTAAAGTGCAGATTGAGATTTTTGGAGTTGACGCTATTTTTATCAGCTTTGTTATGGTCGCTGTAGCCGAGCTGGAGGGGGTAAGCATTTTATGGTTATAACGTTACAATATTTGGAGAACAATGAATTTGAATGAAAAATTCAGCCCACACATGAATTTGAAAAAAGTGTACTCGACCTACTTCCTGTTCGTGATACTTTTCAGTCTTATTTTAACATCGGCACTAGTCTGGTCCGCTCTTGTATTGTACCCAAGCGTTGCATATTACGCGATGGCCGCTTTGTATGCGCCAATAGTCGTGTTGATTTTATTTTTTGCTTACTGGATGCCGCGTTATTATTCTTCTATAAAATACATGTTGACAGACAATGAGGTGATTGAGGAGCGGGGAGTCTGGTGGAAATCCAAGCATGTGGTGCCTTACAGCAGAGTAATGTCTATTGATGTAATTCAAGGCCCGATTTCGAGACGCTTTGAGGTAGGTTCGCTTTACATTTACACGGCGGGCTATACTGGGCCGCACGGGGGGGCTTTCGGTAGAAAATCAGAAGCCTCGATAATCTTCGTCTCGAACCCCACGGAGCTGCGAAACCAAATTTTGGAATTTGTGAATAAGCGACCCTTGTTCAGCGCCCCAGTTCAAACAAAAGAGGTTTCGAGGGTTTAGGGATGGCAAATCATCCTGAAGGTTTAGTTTTCGTGTTGGTTTTGTTGATCCCCATGCTTACAATAACTACTGTCGTTTCCAAATTTGCGCCCTCGGCAGCAGCTTGGTCTTCATTTTCATCCCCAACATCAAGAGATCTCTATGCGCTGTACACTGTATCGCCGACGGAGGCTTGGGCAGTGGGTCAGAGCGGGACGATTATTAAATGGGATGGCACCAGGTGGAGCGTTGTGCCTTCGCCAACCTCAGAGAACCTCCACGGCGTCCAAATTTTGTCGTCCACCGAAGGCTGGGCGGTGGGGCGAGGAGGAGCAATTATTAGGTGGAACGGCACATCATGGGAAAACTTCCCCTCGCCGACCACCGAAGCCCTCAGGGAGCTCAGCATGTTGTCATCCAGCCACGGTTGGGCCGTAGGTTTCAATGGGGTGATTTTGAGGTGGAACGGCACGGTTTGGGAGAATATGCCATCGCCCGCCACAGAAAACCTTCTAGGTGTAAAGGCCGTGTCGACTTCTGATGCTTGGGCAGTAGGGGGCAGTGGACGCATCTTGAGATGGAACGGAGAGAACTGGTTAATAGTTACATCTCCAACCGCAGAGCGCCTTACCTCAGTAAGCATGCTTTCAGACAACGAGGGGTGGGCAACAGGCGTCAAGGTCTTCTTGAGGTGGAACGGCAATTCATGGTCTATCTTCAGTGCGTCAGTGGGGTCGTATGAGTTTCTGTCAATTAATATGGTTTCACCAGATGAAGGCTGGGCGGTCGGAGAGTATCGCACCTCACACCGCGGCATCGTATACAAGTGGGATGGTTCCTCGTGGAAATATGATGGAGCACCAAACATGTGGTTGGGTGCAGTCCAAAAGCTGCCCTCTGGTGAAGGCTGGATAGTCGGGGAAGATGGATTTGTACTCCAAGCCAACATTTTGGGCTCACCAATATCCGCGTTTTATGCGGTTTTTGTTGCGGACATTTTAGTGCTTGCCTGTTTGGCGGTAGTTTTTTGGCGAGTTTGGAAGGCGCCAAAAGCAGTCATTGAGATTCGGAAATAATTTGTAGATTTACAGACCCAGAACGTCCCGCATGTCTTCCACGACGCCGGGCCTGCCTTTTTCAGCGATGTAGCGGGCCGCCATCACCACACCAGCAGCGAAAGTCTCCCTGCTCTTGGCTTTGTGCGTGATTTCCACAAGCTCAAACGGGCCGGAGAACGTTACCGTGTGGTCCCCCACAACCTCCCCTTCCCTTATTGATTTGATTTTGATTTCGTCCGTGCGGCATCCCAACTCTTTCGCAATCACTTGCGCCGCCACCTTTGCGGTCCCGCTGGGAGCGTCTTTCTTGTGCGCGTGGTGAACTTCAACAATTTCCGCCTTGTAGTCGCTGCCCAGTCTCTTTGCTGCTTCACCCACCAGCTTGAAAAAGACGTTGACGCCAACCGACATGTTCGGCGAGACGACCGCCTTGATTTTTCCTTTCTTGACCGCCTTTTCAATTTCTTGTCTCTGTTCTTCCGCGAACCCAGTGGTGCCGACGACCACAGCAACCCCCGCTTCCGCCGCCGCTCTCACGTTTTCCAAGGCAGCGGCAGCGCTTGTGAAGTCCACCAGGACATCCGGCTTTGACTGCTTCAAAGTCTCAGCTAACTTTTCCGCCCCAGCTACCTTCACGCCCAACTTCCCCACTCCAGCGAGTTCTCCAGCGTCTGCCTCAACATTTGGGTTCTCAGGGGCGTCCACGGCAGCGACAAGTTTCATGTCCCCCTGTTTTGAAATCTGCCGGATGATCATCTTGCCCATTCGCCCGCAAGCGCCGCAGAGTGCAACTCTAATCATTTCAAAAGCCCCATGTTCGCGAGAACCTCTCGAAGCTTCTCCTTGTTTTGCGGCTCCATCTCCACAAGAGGCAGTCTGAGCCCGCCCGCCGCCATCCCCATCAAGTTCATGGCAGTTTTCACCGGCCCGGGGTTGGTCTCGATAAACAGGTTCCTGAAAATTGGCGCGAAGCGGTCGTTGAGCTTCCTTGCCTTTTCAAAGTCCCCCTTCATCGCCAGCGTCGTCAGTTCGGCAACCTCCGCCGGCACTATGTTAGACGCCACCGAAATCACTCCCACGCCGCCCAGCTTGATCACCTCAAGAGTGTCAGAGTCGTTCCCGGAAGTCACAACGAAGTCCTCGCCTTTCGTCAACTCGATTATCCTCTTTACCTGATTCATGTCCCCGGTAGCCTCCTTCACCCCCACGATGTTTTTCAGCTTCGCCAGCTTTGCCATGGTCTCCGGAAGCATGTTGACGCCCGTGCGGGACGGGATGTTGTAAATCACCTGAGGGATGTCCACCTCTTCAGCAATCTTCTTGAAGTGGGCGTAAAGTCCGGGTTGCGTCGGCCTGTTATAGTAAGGCACCACGAGCAAAGCACCATCCGCCCCTACCTCCTTTGCATGCTTCGTGAGCATGATGGCCTCCCATGTGCTGTTGCTCCCGGTTCCCGGCAGGACGGGCACCTTCCCCCCGGCCGCGTCAACGACGACCTCGATCACCTTGTTGTGCTCCTCGTAGGAAACGGTCGAGCACTCCCCCGTCGTCCCCACAGGAACAAGCCCCTGGATACCATTTTCGATCTGGAACTTCACATTCTCGCGGAGCCCCTCTTTGTCTAGCTGCCCCTTCTTGTCAAATGGAGTGACCATGGCCGTGTATGCACCCTCGAACATCTCATCCCTCTATTCCCTTCATCACCCTGTTGAACAGCTTCAGGGCGTAATCCCTGTCGTCCCAGTTCACGAAGAAACTTATCGATGTCCTGCTCGACAGTATCTCAATGATGTTTATCTTCGCTTTGGCCAGCGGCTCGGTCAGCCTCGCTATGACTCCAGGGGTGTAGATGAACTTCTCGCTCTCGGCGATTATCAACGCTAGCCCGCCCTCCCCTGTCACAGACTTCATCAGCCCGTTGCCTGTTATTGTTTTGTGCATGAGCTGGAGAGCCTTTTTTGCCTGTTCCTCCGCAACGTAAATCGAGAACGACCTGGGACCTATCGAGACCCCGAAGATGTTTACCCCCGCATTGCTTAGCGGCGCCGTCACCTTGACCAGCACGCCGGGGGTGGTCTGCATCTCCTCACCGACCACCGTCAGCATCGCCAGCGGCTTTCCATGCAACCTGACTCCCACAAACTCACCTTTTTTCGGCCCAATAATTGTGGTCCCCCTCACGGATAAATCACCATGCCGGTAGTGAACGACCCGCGCCCTTATGTCAGGGTTCTTGTAGGCCATTGCGCGCGGGTGCATGACTTGGGCGCCAAACCTCGCTAGGTCCCTCATCTCCTCCACAGTGATCAGCTTCAGTATCCTGGCGTCAGGGATCTTGTTCGGGTCGGCCGTCATCACCCCCTCAACGTCCGTGACTATCACCACCTCGTCAGCGCCGAGGCACTTCCCCATTAGAAACCCAGTTATGTCGCTCCCGCCTCGCCCTATGGTGGTTATCTTTCCCACCTTGCTCCTGCCGAGGAAGCCGCAGACGACCGGGATCACCCCACTTTTCAGCAGAGGTGCAATGTGCTTTTTCGCGCGCCTGGTGGTCTCCTTCAAGTCTATGTTCGCCATCCTGAAGTTCTCATCAGTTATCACTGGCCACCTTCTGTCCAGCGGGTCTATTGCCACCGACTTGGCTCCCAGCTCCCTGAGGGCGGCCGAGAATATCCTTGCGCTGGCCCTCTCCCCAAGCGCCATGATATAGTCCATCTCCTCGTCCGTCGTGTTCCTAAAGATGGTTTTAGCGGATTTTATCAGGGCGTCAGTCGTGTGCCCCATCGCCGAGACCACCACGACCACCTGCGCCCCTTTTTTGAATTCCTTAAAGACGGCCCGGGCTGCCAGCCTGACGCGCCCAATGTTGCCGACGCTCGTCCCGCCAAACTTGACTGCTATGCGCCTCATTTCAACCAGCTTGGGGGTTGGTCGAGCCTTGTCAGGTCTTCGAATGTTTCCCTTCGCCTGACGACATCCGCGTTCTTTCCGTTCACGAGGACAACTGCCGGCCTCGGCTGCGCGGTGTGCTGGTTCGACATCGACAGGCCGTAAGCCCCGACATCAAAGACCGCCACGAGGTCCCCCTGCACGACCTTCTGCAGCTTCCTGTCCCTTCCCAGAAAGTCCCCGGACTCGCAAAGCGGCCCGGCGACATGGTATGTGAACTCGTTCTTCTCCAGTATTTTGTTCGCGACCTCTATGTGGTGGTAGGCCCCGTATAGCGCAGGCCTGATGAGGGCGTTCATCCCAGCATCCAGAGATATCCAAGTAGTCATCCCAGGCCGCTCCTTCACATAGCCTACTCTGGCCAGAAGAACCCCTGCGTCGCCCACCATGTACCGCCCAGGCTCGAACATGAGGATGGGCCTGGCAAGGTCCTTCTCTTCCACGACCCTCTTCACCACCCCAACGATCCTTTCCGCAACTTGGTTTGGGTCCAATCCCTTTTCCTCCGGCTTGTATTGAATCCCGATGCCTCCGCCAAAGTCCACGTGCGAGATGTAAATTCCCAGCCGCTCCTTCACGAGGGCGACCATCTCCATCAGCTTCTCAGCCTCCTCTTCAAATGGCGCAGGGTCCAAAATCTGCGAGCCTATGTTGGCGTGTATCCCGACCACCTCAATGTTCTCCATTCTGGACGCCTTTGTGTAGGCTTCAATCGCCTGCCCGCTCTCGACATCAAAACCAAACTTGCTTTCCCTGACCCCCGTGGCTATGTAAGGGTGGGTGGGGGCCTCTATGGCCGGGTTGACTCTGAAGCTTACCCTGGCTTTTTTCTTTGCCCTGGTCGCGGCTTTTCCGACCGCGTCAAGCTCCTGGAAGCTGTCAACGTTAATCATGACGCCGTTCGCCACGGCAAGTTCAAGCTCCCTAGGGCTCTTGTGGTTGCCGTTGAATACCATCTTGTTCCCAGGAACGCCGGCCTGAAGCGCTATTCTGAGTTCGTTTTCAGAGCTGACGTCCGCCCCGGCTTTCTCGCTCTGGAGGACCTTCACAACACCCATGTTTGAATTGGCCTTTAGGGCGTAGCAGACGAGCACGCTCGGCCACCTCTCGGCGAAGGCCTTGTAGAAATTGTGGAAATTTGTCCTTATTTTCTGCTCGTCCATGACATAAAGCGGCGTCCCGAATCGCTCGGCAAGGTCCACGGCGCTTACTTCCCCGATCATCAGCTGCCCTCGGATGTTCGTCTTGAAATGCGGCTTCATCATCAGCATTTATTTCGCGCTCCTGTGACTGGTTCTTCGCTCCTTTACCAGCTCAGCGGCTATGCTTATGGCGATTTCCTCCGGGGTCCTGGCGCTCAGGTCAAGCCCGATTGGCGCCCTCACGGCGTCGATTTTCTTCTTCGGAACGCCGTCTTTCGCCAGGATTTTCTTAAGCTTGGCTATCTTGTGCCCGCTTCCCAGTATCCCGATGTAAACGACGTCCGCCTTGATGAACCTTCGCAGGGCCGCAAGGTCATGCCTCGGCTCCCCGTGCACTATCGCCACGTAAGCATTTTTATCAGCATTCAAGTTTTTCAGGGCCTTTTCAAAGTCGCGGTTGAAAACCAGCGCCGCGTTGGGGAACCTCTTCTTGGTCAGGGTGTCCTCGTTGTCGTCCACCACCGTGACGTCAAACCCAAGCATCTCCACGACCTTGTAAGTCGGCAGGGCAACGTGCCCCGACCCTACAATCACCAGCTTGGGGGTTGGTTCGACCACGTCCACGAACACCGTCATCGCTCCTCCACACCATAACCCTGTGTCCAGCTCACCTTCTTTCGCCCCGCCATAAAAAGAGAACTTGACGCTCCTCGCCTTGCCCTCCCGGACGGCCTTGAGCGCCTCCTGCACAAGCGCCCGCTCAAAACATTCCCCCCCTCCTATCGTCCCGATGACCTCCCCGTCTTCGGCAACCAGCATCTTCCGCCCGACCTCAGACGGCCCAGAGCCCGTCTTTTCAACCACAGTGCAGACACCTACTTTCAATCCTCTCTCCAAACGCTCGGCCGCCTTGTTCAGAAGCTTGATGTCCCCAATCATCCCTGTCCCTTACTTCCCTTTGCGCGCTCCCCCGAAATAACCCCCGCGCTCGGTCCTCACGTCAATCATCGTGAAAAATGAGCCGTGTTTTTTCACTATGCCCATCAGCTTGTTGATGTCGCGGCGCTTGAAGAAAACATTGTGAACCATCTCCGGACCCTTTAAGCCTCGTCCTGGGACAACTGTTACACCGAATCCAGCTTTCCTGAGTTCATCAGCTAAATCCTTTGTGTGGTTTTTCGGCACTATGTAGGCAAACATGTAGCCGAGAGCGATCTTTTCTTCAATGTAGCTGCCGAGGAAGTTCCCCGAGGCAAACCCAAGCGCGAAGGCGAAAATGTAATACCAGTTGTCCAGCTGGGTGATCACGCGACTCACGGCCACAATCCAAATCATCATCTCGAAGAAAGATGAGATGGACGCTATCCCCCTCCGCCCCCTGACTAGAAGTATCATCCTCATCGTGCCCATGGAGACATCAACAAGTCTGGCGAGGAAAATGAGGATTGACCAGAAAATAATCTCCATAATTAATCCACCTGCCGCTAGCATCAGATGGTCCTGATTTGGCAAAAAGTTGTACAGGACCCGCAGATACAGCTGCCAGTGTATGAGCGCTTCATCCGACCGAAT